>JAABTO010000019.1 GCA_011389835.1 Desulfotignum sp.
TTTTTTGTCCGCAGTGATCAGCGGTGCATTGTGATGAATGGCTGTCGCTGCAATCAGCCGGTCGGCAGGATCATTATGATGAAAAAAGTTTCCCTGGGACAGGGATGCTATTTCCGGTGTAATCGGCCAGACAGTCAAGGATAGCGCCAGACACAGATCCGTCATGTATTGTACCGGTGAGATGTCGTTCCGCAATCGGCCGGAATGCATCAGCATGGCAATTTCCCAGAAGGAGATATCTGAACAGGCAAGGGTTTTGTCAGTCAATCCGTTTTCAATTGCGGACTGGGCCGCATTGCTCAGGCGCATGGGGTCATCCTGCCAGAAGATCAGAATATGGGTATCACAAATTATCCGCGTCGGCATGCCATTCTCCCCCGGCAGGTTCTATAATGTCTCCTTTGATCATTGTCCCCCGTAATTTCATGAGCCGGTTGTGGGCCTCTGTTACAGCATCGGATTCAGGGACCAGGCGGGCAATTTTTTTTCCATGGCTTGTTATCAAAAATTCAACCCCTTTTTGTACCTGTTTCATATAATGGGGAAGATTGTTGCGAAACTCCGTTATATTTACTTGCGGCATCGTCACCTCCAGTTGGAACGTTATTTCTGTACATATTTTATGTACAGAATAATCCATGCACAATCTTTTGTCAATTTCTCTTTTATGGGAATCCTTTGTGTCAGGTTAGAAGCGGTGCCGAGGGTCGCATCTGGGTTCCGGCGTATCCCCGCACATAAACGACGGGCAGGTATTTTTTCCATGGATTCTGATACAGGCGCAAAGTTGACAGGCTTTTTCAGATTGTCAGCAGCCTTTCTCCGTTCTTTAACACTTCCGTTAACGGGGCGCCCAAATACTTGACCTCGATATTGAGTTTTTCCAGTGTTTCCGTCACACCCAGCTGATCTGCACAGGCTTTACAGGCTGTTACGTGAACACCCGCATCCTGGGCCTTTTTGATCTGTTCCTGGATATCTGTGTTGTCATTGACCAGTTTGGCGGTCACTCCCCAGATGATGAGAGTCGCTTTTTCCCACCAGCCGTGAACAAGCGAATTGACCGTATACATAAATACCATTTTTTCTGCGGTGATCAGGTTGTCACTGGTCCATAATACGTAAAGATGTGTTTTTTCGCTCATCATTGTTTCCTTTTGTTTGAGGCTGTTATTGTGAGGATTCAAATCTTTACATCCCTTCCAGATAAAGGGCGGCCCGGCCGGCAATCCGGACACGGTCACAGGCGAGCCGGGGGGGATGGTTTTTCTGATTTGCCGAGGCCATCATGCGGGTGAGATCAGACATGGTGAGGAATGGGATGAAAAGACAGCTCCGCACTGTCGGTTACAGGGACTGCGACCGATGAGAGACGCTACTGTATCCAGGTATAGTCAATGACATTTGAAAATGCAACAGGTAAACCCCCTTAAAATGCATGACTTTTTTAAACGAGATCAGCCAGTCTGTTATTTCCAGGCGGGTGCAGAACGGGTAGAATGCATCTTCATCGCCCCAGGTGTTCACACACGCCCACGGCCAGGGCGTAGATGATATCCGAGGCCAGGTGGCGGGCAATGGTGGCGTCATACAGCAGTTTCGCTTCTGCGGGAAACTCCGCATCTCCCTGCCAGAGCAGCACGGCCACCGGCACCCGGGGGGTGATGACAAATGAAAACGCGGTATCCGCCAGGGCCAGTTTTGTGCCGCCGTACTGCGCACACCGGCGGGTGAATTCCTGGATATCCCCGTCAAACCGGGAGGCGATCACATGGGCCGGCACCGCATGGGGGCCTCTGAAAAAGGTGGTGCCGCCGGGGATATCTTTTTCGGAAATCCACTGGCCGGCCGGCGGAACCTCTGCGGCAGACAGCAGGTAATGCAGGGCAAACAGATCAAAATAGGGGTGCAGCGGCTCCGGGTCCGGGCCGGCACAAAAGATCCGGCCTTTCCGGGGATCCACAGCATACGGTCTTCCCCAGACGGCCAGCCCAAAGGTCCCGGCAGCCGCATCATAGGTGCACCCTGCCCGGCGGCAGACATCGGCCGGGTCCTGTTCTGCCAGCCGGGTAAAATACAATGGATCCACCAGATCATTTTTCATTCGGTCATTCTTTCTTTAAAAGGCCAGGAGAACGCCTGCCAGGAAAAAAACCTGGTCGGAGTCTTCCCCCCGGGCCTCTGCCATGTTGCCGGTTTCTCCGACCAGGAACCGGGAGCGAACACCCAGATACGGCGCAAACCCGCGCTTGATCTCATAGCGCAGGCGCAGGTCAAGGGTGACGTCGGTCATGCCCGCACCGAGACCGCGTTCGGAAACATCCTGAAAGGCAAATCCCATTCCAGCCCGCGGTTGAAGCACCAGGCGCTGGGTGATGCGCAAATCGTACTCGGCTTCCATCTCAATGGTGATGTCCCCGTGTTCAGAGATGTAGAGCGAACTATCAAGCTCGAACTTGTACGGGGCCAGGCCCTGCAGTGCGATCACGCCGGACCACCGGTCTTCGTAGTCGTTTCCGTGCCACTCGCCGGCGTACTGCACGCCGGCCTGAAAGTCCCAGAAAGGCGTAATCAGGCGGGAATAGAGCAGATCGGTTTCCGTTTCTCCTTCATCCGGACCGTCAAAGACCGCCTCGCCCTCGTTCTTCCACCAGAACTTGTTGAAGTCACCGCCGATCCAGCCCTGTGCCTCCCATCCGAGGTGATCGGCTGTGTTGTTATCGGCTGCGACGCGGTATTCCAGCTGCTCCAGGAGGAAGAATGCATAGGTCTTGTCATCGACCAGCGGTTCGGGGAAGTCGCCGGGAGGCGGTGACCCGGCAACGTCCAGCACCTCCTCCAGGGTCATGCCTTCGGGGATGGCGGGTTCGAACTCCGGCGCCGGGGGTGCAGAGGCGTTATGGTGCGCAGCCGATTCTCCGTGCATCACGTGGTCCTGGGCCCATGCCGGGGCGGCAAAGGCCATCAGCACCGCGAGCACGACCACTTTCCAGGGGCGGGAATTATGACTTGACATTGATCGGACCTCCTTCCAGTGACCGGACCACAGCGACAGTGCGGAACATGCCGGCCTCCATGTGATAGAGCAGGTGGCAATGGAACGCCCACTGCCCCGGGGCGTCGGCGGAGATATCCACGGTGAGCAGCTCCGCCGGCTGGACGATCACCGTGTGCTTGCGCGGGTTGCCGCCATAGTCTTCAGCCCCCGCGTAGAGGTCCATCCACATGCCGTGCAGGTGAATCGGGTGGCTCATCATGGTGTCGTTGATCATGTTGATCCGCAGCCGTTCGCCGTACTGGAAGCGGATCATGTCCGACTGCGACCATTTCCTGCCGTCAAAGCCCCAGATGTACTTGTGCATGTTGCCCGTCAGATGCAGGTCGAATTGCCGGGTGGGCGGGCGCCGGTCACAGGGTTTTTCCAGCGCACGCAACTGGCTGTAGGTCAGCACGCGCCAGCCGTCGTCCCCAAGTCCGGCCCCGGGGTAGTCGAGCCGGCGGTAGGCTGTCTGCGCCATGGTGATGCTGGCCGGGCCGTGCCGGGCCGGGCCGTGCGTGATGCGCCGGACCAGGCTGGTCGTCGGTAATTCCTTCCCATGCCCGGAAGCGTGCTGCGGCATGTCGTGATCCATGCCCGCATGGTCCTCTTCATCCATATCCTTCATGTCGCCGTGCATCATCATGCCCATATCGGCCATGGTCAGCATGGGCCGGCGGCGCTGTTCAGGCAGGTCCGCCGACATTCCCTTTTCCGGGGCCAGCGTGCCGCGGGCATAGCCGCTGCGGTCCATGGTCTCTGCAAACAGGGTGTAGGCCCGTGCGTCGGGCAGCGTCACGATCACGTCATATGTTTCAGCCACCCCGATACGAAACTCATCGGTCTCCACCGGCTTGAGGTTCTGACCATCCGCCTGCACCACCGTCATGGGCAGGCCCGGAATGCGGATATCATAGAACGTCATGGTCGAGGCATTGACAAACCTCAGGCGCACCCGCTGGCCGGGCCGGGCCAGAAACACAGGGTTCTCGTGGGCCGCCCTGCCGTTCATCAGAAAGGTATAGGTCGCTCCGGTAATGTCGGCAATGTCGGTGGGATCCATCCGCATCCGGTCCCACGCCAGCCGTTTCTCAAGCACCTCGCCCAGCGACATGCCCGTGGCTTTCATCTGATCCTCGATATTCGCCAGGGTCGGGCGCTGAAAATTGTAGTAGCCCTCCATGGTCTTGAGCTTCCTGAGCACCCGGTGCGGTTCCTCAAACGTCCAGTCCGACAGTACGATCGAATGTTCCACGTCGTAATCCACCGGGTCCGGTTCGGCCGGTTCGACAATGAGCTGGCCGTAATGGCCGAGCTGTTCCTGCAAACCCGTGTGGCTGTGATACCAGTACGTGCCGTTCTGCCGGACGGGATAGCGGTAGGTAAAGGTTTCGCCCGCTGGAATGCCGGGAAAGCTGATGCCCGGCACGCCATCCATGGTGAAAGGCAGCAGGATGCCGTGCCAGTGAATCGAACTTGATTCGTTCAATCGGTTGTGGACGCGGATCAACGCCTCTTTGCCTTCCTGCATCCGGATGACCGGCCCGGGGATCGACCCATTGATCGCAATCGCGCGGCCGGGCTTTCCTCCGATCAGCAGGTCTTTATGTTCAAGGTACAGGTCGATGCCGCCCGGATCGGTCGCGGTGAGTTCACCGAACCTGCCGGCACGCTCCGTGGCTGATGCAGCTGCCCAGATCGGACGGACCGACGGCAGTAACACGCCCGTGGAAACCAGACACGTCGTGAAGAGAAACTCCCGCCGTGACAAGGCCTTGGTTGCGGAATACATCATGTCATCTTTCATTGAATCTCCTTTAAACACCCTTCATGCGTCTAATCATTTCAGCCGGGGTATCTGCCCGCATGATCACCTCCCGGTGGGGGGCTTTGAGAAATCCCTGCGCCTGTGCATTATCCAGAAGGGCATCCAGGGGGGCAAAATAATTGTTGGTGTTAATAAGCCCGAACGGTTTGGAATGGAACCCCAAAAGAGACAGGGTATAGATTTCAAAAAACTCCTCAAATGTGCCGATCCCGCCCGGCAGGACCACAAACCCGTCAGACAGGGCCACCATCTGCATCTTTCGTTCATGCATGGAGGAAACCACATGCAGGCGGGTCAGTCCGGGATGGAAAATTTCCTTGTCCCGCAGCGCCTGGACCGTCACACCGATCACCCGGCCGCCGGCTTCCAGCGCACTGTCTGCCAAAAGTTTCATCAGGCCGGTGTTTGATCCGCCATACACACAGGTCAGGCCGTGTGCGGCCAGTTGTCTGCCCATTTCCGCGGCGGCCCGGGCATACACCGGGGCGACACCGGGGCTGGATCCTAAAAAAATACAGACTGACTCCATGATTGCTTCAACTATCTCCTTTTTTCCAGAACAGGGGTTATGGCTGTGCAACCCGGCCGGTATAAAACGGGTCACATTCTTTATCTGTGAACAGCCCTACCCCTTGTTCTATCATGTCCATAAACGGTCCTGCAAGGGCTTGCAGGAAGTTGGGGGTGTCTATCCTGGGATTGTGAAAGTCGCCCTGAATCTCTTGTTCAACGACCGCGCACCCCTCAGGATCAACCACTGCCACCTTCAGGTTCTGGAACTGTGAGTTCGCATAATCAATACCTCCCGCCAGTGCGATTCGGTTTTTTGCCGTTGAGAAAGCGACATCCCGGGCCTGGGCCACACCATCTGAAAAATCCCATTTTGAAACCAGTTCCCGGATCCGGGTCTGCTCACCCGTATGAGCGAAGAGACTGGTAAAACCATAGCCTCTGGTAATGGCGATTCCGAACGGACCGGCCACAAAAAAGGCAGCCGCATCCACAAGCTGAAACTGCTGGGTGGACTTATAATTGGCCAGCTGTTTGTCAATATTTAATCCATACAGAATAATATCCGTGCCGGTAATCTCTGCCTGACCATTCAGGCCGGCCACCATGTCAGAGGATAATTTGCCGGAGGAATTGAGCTGGGTGATGAATGTGGCTGTTCCTTCAGCCCCTTTTTCCTCCCGGAAGGTTTTAATGAACCGGTCGATCTGGAAATCGGCCAGTTCAAGCTCAAGGGAGTGCTGGGGATGGGATCTGGCAAAATCGCTTTTCACCCAACCTGCAATCTCCCCGCCGAGAAACTGTCCGGTCAACTGGCTGATCTTTATCTGCCGGCTTTGACCCGATATTTCGGCCGTTACTCCAGACGCTTCCAGGTTCGAGAAGGTGATCCGGCTGCAGGTCAGGTTGCTGTGGAAGTCCGGCAGATTCAATGGAGATCCGTCCGCCCGGGATGGACGCCATTCCAGGTCGTGCCCGGCCCAGTCACAATTTTCAACTGTTATCTGTGTGCCTGAAATCCGGTCGGTAAAGGACAGATTGAGACCTGATACCTTAAAGCGTCGTATGATCAACGGTTGTGCCTGTCCTGATTCCTCAGGCGGCTGGTCGGATATAAAGTTGAATTTTCCTTTTTCAGTCCGCTCCAGGCGGAGGTTCGGTTCCACCAGATCAAGAGAGGCCAGTTCCAGCCGCCCACGGATCATGGGCAATATCCGGACCCGGACTTCCAGTGCCGCGGCGTTAAGCCACTCAGAATCGCCTTTGCTGATGGAGAAATCCTCGAACCGCAGTCCGGCTAAAGGCCACAGTAGGACCCGGGACGAACCCTGGATTTCGGCTTTCATTCCCAGGGCCTGGGAAGCGGTTTTCTCCAGGCGGCCTTTGAAGTCATCCGAATCAATAAACAGCCAGGCAAGTAAACCAAGCAGGCTTCCTGCCAGGAACAGCCCGACAAGGATAAACAAGATGATGCGTGCACCCTTAGGCATAATAACCCCCTAAATCTGGTGTTCCTCAGACGGCGATGACGTTAAGAGATTCTCCCCGGGGGTCCAGGATTTGCGCGCCTGTTTTTTGATTTCCCCGGCTTCGCTTTGCAGGCCGGCTTCCGCCTTGGTCGCGACTGTTTCGGGCTCGACGGTCGGCTTGGCCGGGGCTGGTTTCACCGCCTCTTCGCGTTCTATCATGTGTACAGGCACCCCGTGAGGGAAGGTGACTTCCCGGGCCTCATCCGGCATCGAGATTCCCGATTCCTGGAAGGCCCGTTTGACGAGCCGGATGACGGATGATTTCACTTTCAACCAGCTGTTTCGACCGCCATCAAGCCAGAAATAAACACGCAGGTTGACCGTGGATGGTCCAAGGTTTTCCACAAGCACCAGGGGTTCGGGTTCACTCAAAACGGCCGGATGTTCAGCAAGCACCTTCAAGGCGGCTTCCTGGGCAAAAGGGATGGAATCATCGTACCCGATCCCCACGATGAAATCCTCCCGGCGATTGGGATTGCTTGTAAAGTTGCGGATCGTGCTTTTGAAGACGGTCGAATTGGGGATCTGCGCCTGATTGCCGTCAAGTGTCATCAGAACCGTTGTGCGGGAGGTCAGCCGCTGAACGTACCCTGTGACGTTTGCCACTTCCACCAGATCTCCCTCACGAAACGGTTGCTGCAGGCTCAGAAAGAGACTGGCCAGAAAATTCTCGGTAATGTCGCGGAATGCAATGCCCAGGACCAGGCCAATCAGGCCTGTGCCGCCCACCACCGTAAGCGCGAGCTGCGTGAGTCCGGCGATACGAAGCACAAGGTATAGGCCGGCAAGCATGACGAGCATTCCGCCGGCCCGGGCCAGCACTTCGCGCAAAAGCCGGCTGAGGGATCGCGCTATAAGCCCGCGGCGCAGTATGTGCACCGTTAACCTGGCGAAGAGCCATGAAACAGCGATGACGACCACCGCCACCAAAATCAGGGGCAGCAATCGAACAAATCCGCGTGCCAAATCATTGAGTACCTGAAAGGTTGGATCAAAATCCCAAACCGTGGTAGGGACCACTTCGATCTGGTTGACGACGGCAACCACGCCCTCTGTATTCCTGGCTAAATTTCCGGCCCATTGCCTGGATTCATCGGTTTCCGTCGTTCCTTTCAGGAAAACGATTCCTTCCTGGACAGTGACCATGGGCTCGCCGAACCAGGTTGTCGTTTTCAGAATATCCGCGATTCGTTGCCTGATCTCGTCATCCCTGGCAACGGGTTGGACTTCGACTTTACCCGGGAGCTCGAGTTTGCCGTCAAGCACTTTCGCCGGCAAGAGCTTATCCTCGCTGCCGTAAAGCTTTGGGGCAGCAGCGCTGGTGAACGCAAAGACGGCGCTGCACAGGATTGCGGTGCAGATGAATCGGGCCATGCTTGCTTTGAACTGGTTCATGGAAAGTTTCTCCGGGTTATGGTGACTGTTTTGAACATACAATCTACGGGTTTTGACAAGCCACGTAGATTGTATTATATAGCAAATTTTTATAAACTATGTGGAGAAATTATGCAGACAGGAAAAATCAGTCAGCGCATCAGAACGTATATGGATAAACGCGGCATGGACATGTCCGGTTTGGCGGAGCAGACCGGGCTGACAGTGCCGTTTCTGGAAACCATGCTCACCAAAGATGTGTACCCGCCCCTGGGGCCTTTGATGAAGATCGCCAGAGCACTGGGTGTGCGGCTGGGCACGTTTCTGGATGACCAGGGAAAGGCGGATCCATTTATTGTGCGGCACAGCACCCGGGTTGCGGAGTTCAGCGTGTCCGGTGTTTCCGGCAAATCCCCGGCCCTGAATTTCTATGCCCTGGGCACGGGCAAGATGGACCGGCACATGGAACCGTTTTTCGTGGAGATCCTGCCGGAATCCGCCGAGGAAAAAACCCTGTCCTCCCATGAAGGAGAAGAGTTCATCGTGGTGACCGAAGGGCAGATCGAGGTGATCTACGGCAAAGAAACCCATATCCTGGGACCCGGGGATTCCATCTATTACAATTCGATTGTGCCCCATTACGTGAGCTGTCACGGGGATGAGAAAGCCGCTATTCACGCAGTCATCTACGTACCGGAATAACAGGGGGATTTCATGGAAACACACACAGGTTTGCGGGAGATCACCCTGGGAGATCTGCTGGACGAAACCGTGGCCAAATTCGGGGACCACGATGCCCTGGTGTATGCGGACAGGGATTTCCGGCTCACTTACAGGCAGTTCAATGACCTGGTGGATGAGATGGCCAAAGGGCTCATGGCCCTGGGCGTGGAAAAAGGGGAAAAAGTGGCGGTATGGGCCACCAACATTCCCTACTGGGTCACCCTTCAGTTTGCCACGGCCAGAATCGGGGCCGTGCTGCTCACGGTGAACACCAATTACAAGAGCGCGGAGCTGGCCTATCTGCTCCAGCAGTCGGAAACCGAAAACCTGTTCATCATCGACGGGTTCCAGGATACCGATTACATCAACACCGTGTACGAGCTGGTGCCGGAGCTCAAAACCTGCCAGCGGGGCCGCCTGAAAAGCAAAGATTTTCCCTGCCTGAAGCGGGTGGGGTTCCTGGGCCAGGAAAAGCACCGGGGCATGTACACCATTCCCGAGATCAGGGCCCTGGCCGTGATGGTGTCAGACGACCAATATGCACACCGGCAGAAAACCCTGTCTCCCCATGATGTGGTGAACATGCAGTACACCTCGGGCACCACCGGGTTTCCCAAGGGCGTGATGCTCACCCACTACAACATCGGCAACAACGGGTACTGGATCGGGAAAAACCAGAACTTCACGGAAAATGACCGGATCTGCCTGCCTGTGCCCCTGTTCCACTGTTTCGGTTGCGTGCTCGGGGTGCTGGCCGCGGTGAACCACGGGGCCTGCATGGTGATCCTGGAAGGATTTGATCCCGTGATGGTGATGGCGTCCGTGGAAAAAGAGAATTGCACGGCCCTGTACGGGGTGCCCACCATGTTCATCGCACTTCTGGACCACCCGCTGTTTGACAAGTTCGACTTTTCCTCGCTTCGCACCGGGATCATGGCCGGGTCCAACTGTCCCGTGCATGTGATGGAACAGGTGATCGACCGGCTGCACATGACCGATATCACCATCTGCTACGGGCTCACCGAAGCCTCACCCGTGGTGACCTACACCCGCATCGACGACGATATCCGGCTGCGGGTGGAAACCGTGGGCCGGGCCCTGCCCCACATCGAGGTGAAGGTCACGGACCCGGAAACCGGACAGCCCCTGGAACCGGGGCTACAGGGAGAGATCTGCTGCCGGGGCTACAACATCATGAAAGGGTATTACAACAACCCCGAGGCCACGAAAAAAGCCATTGACGACGACGGGTGGCTGCATACCGGGGACCTGGGGGTGATGGACGACCACGGCAATCTGTCCATCACGGGCCGGCACAAGGACATGATCATCCGGGGCGGGGAAAACATCTATCCCAGGGAGATCGAGGAGTTTCTCATCCGCATGGACGGCATCCGGGATGTGCAGGTGGCGGCCGTGCCCAGCGAAAAATACGGGGAAGAGGTGGGCGCGTTCATCATTCCCAGGGACGGGGTCGATCTCCAGCCCAGCGATGTCATCGATTTCTGCCGGGGCAGGATCAGCCGATACAAGATCCCGAGATATGTGCATTTTGTGACGGATTACCCCATGACCGCGTCCGGCAAGATCCAGAAATACAAACTCACGGAACTGTCCGAGCAGATCTGGCCGGAACGGCGGTAACAGGTTTTTCATGAAATGGTTCGCAGCCCCGGTCCTGGTTCTGATCATGTGTTTCATGGCTGTGGACCGGGCCTGGTCACAACCGGCTGATTCGCCCTGGCACCAGCTGGAAAAAAGCATTGAAAAGATCACCCATATTCTCATCCGGATCACGGATGCGTCCCGCCCGGATATCGACGAACAGATACAGCTGCTGTGCGATGCGATCTACGAACGGTTTGATCTGGCAAAAGTGGCCCGGTTGAGCCTGGGAACCCACTTGGAAACGCGAACCGATGCGGAAAAATCCGAATTTACCGCCCTGTTCGGCCGGTACCTGGAAAGTTTTTATCTGCCCTGGACAGACCGGTTTGATGACCAACAGGTGATCTTTGTCAGAGAAAAAAAGGATGGCAGCCGGGCCCTGGTACAGGTCCAGGCCCTGCACGGGGGGTTGCGCATCCCGATGACGGTCCGGCTGCACCTGGCTGAAAACGGGCAGTGGATGGTGTATGATGTGGCGGCCCTGGGCGTCAGCCTGGTGGGGAATTTAAGGGCCCAGTTCACCCACATCATCCACCGCCATTCCTATGAACAGATCATCCGGATCATGGAAGAAAAAACCGACGGGTTTACCGGATGTGGCGGCCGCACAGAACATGCGGCCGCCGCATCCGGATTCCGATAACCGCCTTCCTCAGGTTACACTGTGCGGCTGTCCAGCCCCAGGGCTTTGCGCTTTTTCTCAATCACCCGGGTCAGAAACACCGCGGCTTTCTCCGGATCGGGTTCGACTCCGAACGCGGCACCCACCAGATCGTTCAACCCTTCCGTCAGCAGTTTGACCACATTCATGGAGCCGGTCACCGGCGGCATGGGTCCCAGGTGGGTGGTGATGCCGGATGCCACGCAGTAAACGCCGATGGTCACGGCTTTTTCCGAATACCATTCCGGTGCGGAACCGGCCACGGGCAGATCACTGATGTCCACACCCAGGGCATCGGCCAGGGCGGAAACCAGTACCAGAATCCGCACATTGTCCACACAGGAACCCAGGTGCAGTACCGGCGGAATGCCTAAGCTGCCGCAGATTTCTTTTAAGCCCGGGCCTGCCATTTCAATGGCGGAAGGCACCTTGAATCCGGCCTTGGCACTGGCGACGGACACACACCCCGTGTCCACCACCAGGATATCATTTTCAATCAGTTTCTTGATCAAGGTGACATGGCCGTGGTCATGCTTGATTTTGGGGTTGTTGCACCCCACAACGCCGACCGCTCCCCGGATTTTTCCGGCCTTGATGGCATCGATCAGGGGGTCTGCCGTACCGCCTAAAGCCGCCAGAATGGTTTCAATGGAAAATCCACCCACCGCTTCCCGGGGTGTCACCGGAATGAAGACCTCTTTTCGGTTGCCGAAATTTTCAATAGCCGCTTTGACCAGGGTCTTGGCCTTTTCTTCGGCATTGTCCGGGTGAAACTCATGGTGTTCCATGCCCGGAAACCGGGCCTTGTCCGATGTACTGATCATTTTTGTGTGGTAACACGCGGCCACTTTGCCAATGGACGGCATAATGCACTGGTAATCCACGATCATCATGTCCACGGCCCCCGTGCTCAGAATCAGTTCGGTCATGAGATGGTTTCCGGCCATGGCAATGCCCCGCCGCATCAGCAGTTCATTGCCGGTGCAGCAGACACCGACAAGATTGATGCCGGTGGCGCCTCCGGCTTTGGCAAGGGTCAGCATTTCCTCGGAGATGCAGGCTTTGGAAACCATTTCCGACACCACGGGGTTGTGACCGTGAACCACGATATTGACCTGGTCTTTTTTCAGCACGCCAGCATTGACCATGGTGGGTTTGGGGGCCGGCACCCCGAACAGGATGTCCGACACTTCCGTGGCGATCATGGACCCGCCCCAGCCGTCGGACAGGGCATTGCGCAGCCCCTGGGTCAACAGGCTGACCCAGTCGTTGTCCACGCCCATGTGAGTGCGGTGCATCATTTCCGAGGTTTCCCGGTCAATCCCCCGGGGGGTGATGCCGGCGTTTTCCCAGATCTTCCGTCGTTTTTCCGGTGCCCGGCTGACCAGAGTCACCGCTTTTTTGCGCATGCCGTAATCTTCCATCATGGCATCGGCCAGCTCCCCGGCAACGGCCAGGGGGTCTTTCCCATCGGTTTGAATACCGTATTCGCCGGCGACCCTTAAGAGCTTTTCTTCACTGCGGATCTTGTACCCGGGGGCCTCGTTTTTGGAAACCGCCTGGAGCACTTCCACCAGGTCCCGGCCGTGATCGGAATGGGAGGCAGCCCCGGCGGCAATCATACGGCACAGGTTCCGGGCCACGATGATGTCGGCATCTGCGCCGCAGACGCCTGCCTGGGGACCCTGGCCGAACGGGTCCACCCGGCAGGGGCCCATGATGCAGATCCGGCAGGACAACCCCATGTCACAGAAACCGCACTGGGGCTGCTGGGCATCATGACGGTGCCACACGGTTTCCACGTTGTCTTTGACTGCTTTGTCAAACAGTTGATTGCCATCGCTGGTAACTGACACATCTTTTCTGGGTTCAAACATATTCACCTCCTTATTGCTGTACCAGCCTTTACGGTGGCCTGTTTCAAGGTGTTGTAAAGGGCGACCGTGTCCGGCAGTCCCTGGGCGGCCGCATCCGAAGACATGGTTCGGGCCACCTGACGGGTTTTTTGATCCAAGGCATGCCCCATTTCATCATAGATCAGGGCGCCGGTCTTGCAGACCTCCACGCAGGCCGGAATTTTCCCCCGGGCAACGCGGGCATCGCAATTGTCACATTTCACGGCCACGGTTTTTCCCGGTGGTGCGGCAGTGTCCTCATGAAACCGCAGCACTCCGTATGGACAGGCCATGGCACATGATGCACAGTTGATACACCGGTCCGGGTTGATGAATACCGTGTGTGTAGCGGCATCGCGAAAAATGGCCCCTGTCAGACAGGCCAGCTGACAGGGCGCAGGGTCACAGTGGCGGCACCGGTTGGGAAACCCCTGGTTAAACAGCCCGGCGCCCACATGCACCCGGGGCCGGGGTTTCGGGGTCTCCTGCACGGCGGCAAAAAGGGACTCGGATTTTGCGTGTGCCACAGCGCAGGCCAGCATACACTGCATGCATCCCACGCATTTTTCCGGATTGACAATGACTTGTTTCATCGGTCCTCCTTTGGGCGGATATTCTGAGAAATTCAACCCGTTCCGGGCTTTTCCCGCCCTTGCACATTATCTGTTTACAGCAGTTGGCTGTAATTGAAGTCCAGAGACATCAGACAGCTCCTCGGAATCCGGACAGGAACCCTGTTTTCGATCATGGCCCTTAACATCCCACCCTGTTCGATCTGATTGATCAGGACGGCACCCGCAAGGATATCGCCGTGGAATACCAGGCGGCGGTATGCGCCGGTTTTTTCACCTCCAGCCTGAATGATTTCGAAATTATCCGTATTTTCCGGATTCGCCAGTCCCATGGTCATGACATCCAGGCCGTAAATTCTCATGACGTTACGGCCCAGACTGCCCGGACAGGACACCTTTCTGCCGGACATGTTGAATCCGGCGATTCGCCCCTGGATGGCGGCTTCCGGCCAAATGGCATTGATCCAGCGGGTTTGTCGAGCAATATCAAAGGTCTCGGCCGCATCACCGGCCGCATAGATGTTTGGGATACTGGAACAAAGATACTTATCCACCAGAATGCCATAGCCTGTTTGAATGTCATTCTGTTCAATGAACCTTAGAGACGGGTCCACGCCCTTGCCCACAATGACCAGATCACAATCCAGCGTTTCGCCTGAATCCAGGCGGGCGTTTTCGACCGTTGCATCGCCGTCAAACGCGGTGACACTGACCCCGACTTTGACGGTTAATCCATGGTCTTCCAGTTCCCTTAAAATCATTTTTCCTGCGGTTTCATCCACCTGCATGGCCAGGGGATAAGGGGATGTAATCAGCATGGTGACCTTAATGCCCCGCTTCAACAGGGCATGGGCCGCCTTGAATCCCACCAGCCCCCCGCCCAGCACCAGGGCGTTTTCCACCCCCTGAGAAACGGCCTTCAGCTGATCCAGCACATCTTTCTGGGTCCGCATGGTGAAAATATTGCCCAGTTCCGACCCCGGAACTCGGATATGCCTGGCATCGGCGCCGGAAGCAATCAACAGCGTTTCAAACTCGATGTCTGCCCCGTTTTCCAGGCGAACGATCTTTTTTTTCGCATCCAGTTGTGCCACGCGATTACCCAAAACAGGGGTAATGTTCAGGTCTTCATAAACATTGCCTGCAAAAAGGGGCAGTTTTTCGTGGGGCTCGGACCCTTCCAGGACATAGGAAATCATGGGGCGGCTGTATGGGGGAAACGTCTCGTCACTGACCATGACAATGGCAGCGGTGGTATCCATCTCGCGGATGGCTTTGGCGGCGTTGATTCCGGCGATTCCGTTTCCGACAATCAGGTGTTTCATGACACCTCCGCAGGTTCCAGAAAAATGATATTTATCCGTAACCAGAACCCGGCTGATTTGTCAAGAAAAAAGAAAAATCGCATGTTGCCTTAAATGGCGAGTGAAAATGGATGGCCAGCCCAGGCCGATCACCCGAACAGCGAACAATTTAGATCTAAAATCAAACTTGACTTTAAAATTATCCATGTTATTTTATAACCATGTTTAAAAGATGGATCTCTTTACCAGCCCATAAAAGCTGCCTGATCATCGGTCCCAGACGGTCGGGAAAAACAACTCTGCTCAAGCAGCGGTATCCAGACATTCCATATGCAACCCTGGATGATCTGGATCTGCTGGACTGGGCCAAACAGGATCCCAAGGGATTTATCAGCCAGCTGGGTGATCACGCCGTCATTGATGAAATCCAGCGACATCCCCTGCTCACGGTTGCGGTAAAATATGCGGTTGACAATCTCAATGCCCGGTTTCTGATGACCGGATCCAGCACCCTCGGCCTGATGGATGCGGCCGCAGATACCCTTGCCGGCAGAATTGAAATCATCTCACTGCCCACAGCCTGCTGGGGAGAAAACAAAGGCGAGCCGACCCATTCGATCTTTCATGAAACTGCAGAGTTGCCCCAGATCAGGGAGGCCAATCGCGGTCTTAAGGAAGCCGTCACCTATGGACAGTTCCCGGAAGTGCTGTCAATGCAGGCTCAGGATGAAAAAAAGCACGTATTGACCAATTATAAAAACACTTATTTTACCCGGGACCTGATGCAGCTGTCCAATATTGAAAACCTGGATGGCCTGCTGGCGGTTTTTCACCATATCAACCGGTCCATCGGTTCCCACCTGGAGATTTCCAATTTTGCCAGGGAGTCTGCCCTGAGCCATCCCACGGCAAAGAAATACCTCAATGCCCTTCAACAGACGCAACTGACTTTCAAGCTGTACGGATATCAGTACGGCCCGGCAAAGCGGTTTATCAAAGCCGCCAAAATTTATGCGGCGGATACCGGCATTTTTTCCAGCTTCAATTCCCCGGTCAGCCAGGGGCAGCGCATTGAAAACTTTGTCCTTGCCGAACTTGAAAAACGCAGAAAACTGGGGTTCATCAAAACAGACCAGTTTTATTACTATAAAAGTGCGGGCGGAAGTGAAATCGATCTGGTGTTTGAAGAGGATCACACCCTGTACGCCATTGAAGTCAAACATACCAGGCACCCGGGACCCAGAGATTTCAGAAATCTCAGACAGTTCATGCACCAGTCAGAACGGCCGGTCAAAGGATTTTTGTTTTATTCAGGCGATGCCTATGACCGGTATGAAGATATCCGCCTGATTCCCATCGGGGCGCTGTACAGGGGCTGTTGAACCTTCATCAGCCCAGCTCGGCAAACACCTCCCGGATTTTTTCCATGGCCCAGTCGATGTCCGGTTTGGTGATCACCAGGGGTGGGGCGAACCGGATGGTCCAGGTGTGGGTTTCCTTGCACAGGATCCCTTTTTCCTGGAGAGCTTCGCAGATGGCCCTGGCACCCCCCGGGGTGTTTTCGTGCAGTTCGACGGCAATCATCAGCCCGATGCCCCGGACCTCTTTGACAGCCGGGTGATGAATTTTTTGCAGCTGTTCCAGAAAATAGGCCCCCATGGCGGCGGCATTGTCGATCATGTTTTCTTCCACCAGGACCTTGAGGGCGGCCCGGGCCACGGCACAGGCCAGGGGGTTGCCGCCAAAAGTGGAGCCGTGCTGGCCCGGCTGAAGAAGGCCCAGCACCGCCTCGTTGGACAGCACGGCAGATACTGGGTAAAACCCGCCGGACAGGGCCTTGCCGATAAGGGTAAGATCCGCCTGGACCCCTTCGTGCTCCTCGGCCAGCAGTTTGCCGGTGCGGCCCAGCCCGGTCTGGATCTCATCTAAAATCATGAGCACGTTCTTTTGGGTGCAGATCTCCCTGACCCGCTTGAGATAGCCTTTGGGCGGAATGATGACGCCGGCTTCCCCCTGAACCGGTTCCAGCAGAAATGCCACGGTATTCGGGGTAATGGCCGCTGCCAGGGCATCGGCATCCCCGAACGGAATGACTGTGAAACCCGGGGTGAACGGCCCGAAGTTCTGCCGGGCATTGTCATCCGTGCTGAACCCGATGATAGACAGGGTCCGGCCGTGAAAATTGTCCGCGCATACAATGATCTCTGCCTGGCCCGGTGCCACGCCCTTTGATTCATACCCCCATTTCCGGGCGCATTTGACCACGGTTTCCACGGCTTCGGCCCCGGAGTTCATGGGCAGCACCTTGTGGGAGTCGGTCAACGCGCACAGTTCTTCATACAGCAGGGGCAGCTGGTCGTTGCGGAACGCCCGGGAGGTGAGGGTGAGTTTTTTGGCCTGTTCCACCATGGCCTGGTATATTTTCGGGTGGCAGTGGCCCTGGTTCACGGCGGAATAGGCAGACAGGCAGTCCATGTAGCGGTTGCCTTCCACATCCCAGACCCAGATACCGGATCCTTTGCTCAATACGACATCCAGGGGCTTGTAGTTTTTCGCCCCGAACCGGTTTTCTTTTTTAATGAGTTCTGTTGTTTTCATTGCAACTGTCCTTGTAGGTATATTGGCACAAAACCACTCAATCCATACCCATCCGGGCCTCCACCTCAGCAATTTCCTTAAGAATCTGTTTTTTCTGCTCCGTGGACAGGTTCAGGGCCGCCAGTTTTTTCTGCAACGCGAGAAGGATCATCTCCTCTCTGTATTCCTGGCAGGTGTAGGTGCCGGTTGGGTTATCAGATGTCATGCGTGGTCGTATTTTTCCTTTTCAGCAGGTTATTTGTTCTAGGTACCATAATTTTGTGGAAAAAAACAGGCCGGATGCAGCTGAATGCAGATGCCGGGTTCTTTGTATCCCGGGATTCCGCCACTTGACGACGGGAATTCAGGCTGCTAAAGATAAAATTATAACTGAAATTGAATTCTTGAGAGGCAACGATATGCTGGATGTGTCCAGAACCACTGATACCGTGCTCATGGTCCGGCCCCATGACTTCGGGTTCAACGAGGAAACCGGGCAGGACAATGAATTCCAGCATCCCCTGGAATTGTCGGAAACAGAGATCAACCAGAACGCCAATGCCGAGTTTCAGGCCATGGTGGATACCCTGAGACAAGAAGGGGTCACGGTATTGATTCTGGAAAAACCGGCCAGGGACTACCCCAGGACCCCGGATGCCATTTTTCCCAACAACTGGTTTTCCACGGAACATGACGGCACCCTGATCACCTATCCGATGGCCGCGGTCAGCCGGCGGTATGAACGGCGGCCCGAAGATGTGGAAAAACTGCTGCTGGCCCATGGATACAAGATCCGGAATGTGATTCACGTGGGCGCCCTGGACGAGCGCGAACGGTTTCTGGAAGGCACCGGGAGCATGGTGATCGACCACCGGGCCGAGGTGGTGTATGCCGCCCGGTCCCACCGCTGCCACGAGGCCCAGTTTGACAATTTCATCCGGCTGCGGTTCTACAGGGAAGGGATTCTTTTTGATACCCGGAGCTCCAGCGGCCGACCCATTTACCATACCAACGTGATCATGAGCATCGGGGAACGGTTCGCCGTCATATGCCTGGAATGTATTGCAGATCCAGCCCAGCGGGAACGGGTCAAAACCTCCCTGGAACAATCATTTGAGGTGATCGACATCTCCCTGGATCAGATGGAGAACAATTTCTGCGGCAACATTCTGCAGGTCAACTCCGCCGGGGGCCGTCCCCTGATTGTCATGTCACGGCGGGCGGAACAGGGTTTTACCCCGTCCCAGTTAGAGCGCCTGGCCCGATACGGCAAGATCCTGGCCGTATCGCTGGACACCATCGAACAGGTCGGCGGCGGCAGTGCCCGGTGCATGATGGCTGAAATCTTTTCTGAAAAAAAGTAAGCACCGGTGACAGTGAAGCCATCCTGGCATTGAAACATACGGCATCGCCCTGACACAGGAACAGGCTCACCGGCGCAGCACGGGCACCAGGAACACAAAGCAGGCCACAAAGAAAAACAGGGCCCCCAAAAAACCCATCCAGTCACCGGTCCGAACCGCGGCGGTCAGGAAAAAGACTGCTGAAATGATAAACAGACCCCAGCCCCATATCTGGCATTTTTTTTCAAATCCATTCACAAGGCCGGGGTCCTGTTTCTACTGCTTGATCCAGCGCGGTACCTGGAACTGGTAGTTTTTATAGGGTTTTGTGGGCGGGTCCGTGAAGATGGCAACCATCTCCCCGTCCTGCACCTGGAAATGGGCGATGGGCACATCCCCGCCGGCCCTCATGACATGGTTTTCATCCCACTTCCACCATCCGGTTTCTCCCTTGTAACCGTTGGTGGCGATATAATCGGATACCGCATCGTGGTTTTTCTCATCCCCGACCGCTTCCACCGCTGTGGCCCATGCCTTGACACCGGAATATGCGGCCCAGGAACCGGCCTGGGGCAAATGGCCCCAGATGGTTTCAAATTTGTCCAGCCAGGCCTGGGCTTCTGGGGTGGGGGCTTCGGGCGTGGGCATGGCCGTGGGCACTTCCCCCAGCAGGCCGTCCGCTTCCGTGCCCATGGTTTCCACCACTTCTCTGGGCACCAGGGAGTAGCCGTAACTCAAAATGGAGTTGGTGGGCCGCTGTATGAACTGCCTGAAAAAAGTGATCACTTCCTGGGCCGACACGATCTCCACATGGATGATGGCGGGCTTGATTCTGCGGATCTGGGTGAGCAGCGGTCCCCACTGATTGGTGCCATAGGGAACCAGCTCATGCATGGCCACCTCCCACCCCTTTTCCTTGAAATTCTTTTTCAGGGTCTCCCCCACTTCCGTGCCCCAGGCATCGTCCGCTGTGATGATCACCGCTTTGTTGTTGGGGTATTCATAGGGCAGGGCCATGAGCACATTGAACATGGACTGGGCCTGGTTGATGCCAGTGTCCGTGAGCTGGAAGATATTTTTATATTGCTCCCTGTCCTCGTTGAACACATCCACGGCCGCCTGGGACCCGTCATCGGCAAAGAACGGGGCCGTATATTTGCCGTAGGCCCTTACATCCTGGCCCCATCCGGCCCATCCCGCGTGCACGGAATCCACCTTTATCTGGCCGCACAGGTAATCGGCCCCCTGCATGACCCGTTCCGGAGCAAACTCCTGGGTGTCGAACCGGACCGGTTCCAGGGGTTTACCCAGAAGTCCGCCGGCCGCGTTGATCTCGTCAATGGCCATCTTGATGCCTTTCCAGTAGTTGTCACCGGTGTCGGTGTACGGGCCTGTCATGGCCAGGGGCACCCCCACCTTGATGGTGTCCGCGGCCATGAGGGTCGGGGCCGCCACAAGGCTGAGTATTAACATCAGTATGATGCTCAATCTCTGTTTCATTCTAATTCTCCTTACGGTTTTGAGTTATATGAAAGAACCGTGCAGTGCCTTGAATTCTTTCATGGTTTATTGCGCCCGGGCAGGGCCGTTCATGAGTTATTCCGGCCTGAGGACTTCAGACATAATTTTCCATGGCAGAAGGTCTCAGGGTGTGACATCGATCCATACCGGGTTGGAAATGGCCGGTTTTCCTGCCTTGTCCCGGGCAATGAAACTATACCAGGTGCTTTCTTTGGGCGCCACTGTAAAGGAAACGCGCTCTTTTTTCACGCTGCCCTCAAAGGAAACCGTCTCTGCCGGGCTGCCGATGGGCGTGCCGGCGGTATAAAGCTCCACCGTGTCCAGTCCGTTCACGGCAAAAGCTGTCAGCTCCAGCACCATTTTTTCATCGGATTTAAGCGCTGCCCGGTCGCCGAAATGAATCTTGTCTGTAAAGAAAAGAGGCCCCATGGAGGCATAGGATCTGCCTTTTGCCACGGCTTCAATAAAACCGGCGGGGCCGAATTCCCCCTCGACCCTTGCAAAGGTGCGGATCATGCCTGAATACAGGGTAGGAGAAGCCACGTCATGGGTGTCTGATCCGCCTGTCAGATAGTACGCCCTGGCTTTTCCGGCCACATGGTCGCTCCATAACGTCATGGCGGCTGACAGGGTTTTGGTATCTGCATTCTTGGGTTTGGAAAGATTCAGGGTGGGCTGCAGCTCGATGAGATCAAAATCCGGGTCATACCCTCCGGGAACAATCTCCCGGTTACTGAAATACCCGTAGTCCGTATAGGGATGGTTCACGATGATCAGGGCATTTTTTGCATGGGCTGCGGCAATGATCTCTTTGCCCGGCAGGGCCGGATCAATGATCTCCCCGTTCAGGGGCATGGGCAGAACATTGAAATGCCCCCATCCCGGAGAGACCTCAAGGCTGGGAATCATTCCGGTTTTTCTGGTATCGGCAAAGGATTTGACTGACGCATGGTTTTCCACGGAATCATGGTCACTGACAAAGACCAGATCCAGGCGGCCGGCCAACTGAGATTTTATCAGATCCTCCGGAGAGGTGCTGCCGTCGCCTATGTCGGTGTGATGATGCAAATCCACACTGTACCACTGTTCCTTTTGGGGCTGAATCCGGGTTTCAACGGCTGCGGAGATCGGCTGTTCCTGACCGGAGACCACAGTTGCTGTCACGGTTTCCGGAAGGCTGAAAAAATGAGCCCCGGACATTACCTTGAAAGCGAATTCCCCCACGGGCAGAGGAATGGCAACCTGACCCGCCGGGTCCAGTGATGTAAAATAGGTACGGGCACCCAGATACTTGACGGCAGGCACAGGCCCCTCCACTTCGATGCGGGCATCCACCGGTTTTTTCGTCTCTTTGTCGGTCACACTCAGAATCACACGGCCGCCTTTCACAATGGCATTTTCCCCGGCAAAGGAAAGACTGACAGTACCGCCTGAACGGATGGGGACCGTCTGGGCCGGTGAGGCGGTATAACCCGGGGCATCCGCGTAAATCCGGTAATCACCCTCGGGCAGGCGGAAAGAAAATCGGCCGTCCGCATCCCCCTTGTGCCAGACAAAAGGCTGCATCTGAACATGCAGATCGTCGGAAGGCAAATTCTGGGTCCCGTCAAAGCTGCCTTTGAACCGGCCTTCCCGTTCGACCACCACCACGGGATGGGGATAGGGTTTTCCGTCATCTGCTGCCACCACACCTGCAACCTCGGCCCATGCAAGCCCTTTTTTCTCGATCATCCGTGCCATGAAGGCCGTGGTGTCGCCCCTGGGAATCACCTGGAGTTCACCGGCAAAGATCCGGGAATCCCCGGGGGCCAGGTCATAGTGGTGATGCAGGTCCTTGTATCCGGTGGTGCCCCGGTATATCTGGGTATCATCCATCTGCAGGGTGATGGCGTAGTCCTTTGTATAGCTGACCACAAAATCACCGAACGGCTCCCCTGCATTTTTTCCCACATGGATGTTCTTGGCCCGGACATCGGGGGTATGATAACCGAAGGGACCGAACATGTATGCGGCCAGGCCGCTCATGGAGTAACCGCTCTTCAGGTCGGCATAGGTATCGGGGCCGGGGTTGAAAACCCGGGTATGCAGGCTGACCACGGGACTGCCTTTTTCCAGGGTATAGGTCGACACCACCTCCAGGGCATTGGACTTGCCTTCCCCCAGCCAATTGCTGACGGCCTGGACCTCCCCTTTTTCAGGGGTGTTCCGGATAATGATCGCCTCGGCTTTCAAAGAGCCGCCCGTGGCGGTCCACGAATTCACCAGGAATTCCACGTCATTGACAATATTGATTCCAAAGGTGTCAGGCCCCTGCATGACCGCCAGGTTGGAGATGCTGCCATTGGTCATGCCCCAAAAATTGGGGCTGCCCACGGCCAGGGTCAGTGCCAGATGTTCATTGTAAAGGGTAATGTCGTCGGGATGGTTCAGCACATCCCCCTCGATGGGAGAGGGACCCGTGACGATGCGGACTCCCCCGGTCGAACCCGCACCATGGGATGCGGCCCAGGCATGATTCCAGAAAGCCGCTGCAATCATTAAAAACAAAAGGAACGAGAACAGCCATGCCTTGTCTGGAAACGAACTTCTTCTTTTCATACAGATCTCCTCTTCATTTTTAACATCAATTTTTCTGCACCGGCATGGCTGGGAATACCAGCCTTTCCAAGTGGTGAGAACGGTACCGCCGTTTTCAGGATAAACAACCGAATGTCCCTGACCATTAATGCACTTTGGGTGACAGACGCCCACGGCTGCCGCGGGACAGTTTCTGAATCAGCCCCACAATGCCGTCGGGCAGCAACAGCACCAGGATCACCACCAGAGCGCCCATGGTGATTGGCCGGAAAGGCCCCAGAGGGGAGAGCAGCTCGTTGATGGCAATGGTGATGAACGCCCCGAGGATGGCGCCGGGAAATTTACCCACCCCGCCGATGACCAGGATCACCATCAGCGTCACAAACAGGTCGATGCCCAGCATTCTTGTGGAGAGCATGCCCACGTAATGGGCGTAAAAACCGCCCATCATGCCCGTGAGAAAGGAAGTCAGGGCAAACACCATGAGTTTGTATTTAAAAGCGGACACCCCGAGGCAGGTGGCGAATTCCTGAGAATCCTTCAGTGCCAGAAACGCCGTGCCCCAGTGGGAACGGATCACCAGAAGAATGATCACCGAACATGCCACGGCCACCAGGAAAAACAGATAAAAATAGGGAATGGGACTGGCCGTGGTAAAGGTGTATCCGAACAGGGTCATGGGGTCGATGGACAGCAGCCCCCGGGTGCCGCCCGTGCCGATGGCCTGACCGATATCTCCTTTGAGGACCGGTTCCAGGATCATGTGCACGGCAAAGGTGACCAGGGCGATATAGGCGCCTTTGAGCTTGAGGCAAGGCAATCCCACCAGGATACCCACCAGGGCGGTGAATCCGCCGGCAATGAACACGGCAAAGATGGGCGGGACCCCGAATCCGGCACTCACAATGGCCGACGTATAGGACCCGATGACAAAAAACGCCACCTGTCCGAAGGAGAAAATGCCGGCAAACCCCATGATCAGGTCCCAGCACGAGGCCACCACCGACCAGATCAGGCACATGATCAGAATGTGCATGATGAAATCGGTTCCCCCGAAAAACAGGGGCAGAACCGCTACAATGGCCCAGATACCCACCAGCATTATCGTTATGCGCTTATGATCCATCATCCCGGTCTATCCCCATTTTCCCATCAGCCCCTGGGGACGGACCGCCAGGGTGGTCAGCAATACGGCAAACAGCACGATCAGGGTCCAGGTCATGCCGAAATACCACCCCACGAACGCTTCGAGCATACCCACGATGAACGCGGCATACAGTCCCCCCCGGATGGAACCCATGCCGCCGAAAGCCGTGATCACCCAGGCCTTGACCAGGATATCCCAGCCGCCCATGGGGGTGATGAAGTATTTCTGGGCCAGAAGAATCCCGCCCATACCCACCATGACCGTGGATATAGCGAATGTGGCGGCAAACACGAACTCCTTGGGAATGCCCACGATCTGAGCCCCGGCCGGGTTCTGGGCCACGGCCCGCACTGACATCCCGGTACGGGTGTTGTTGAGAAACCACCGGAACACCAGGATGCCGCCGATGGACAGAAAAAAGATCCCCACATCCTGGTGGGAGAGATAAAAATCCCCGGCCTCGAATGCGCCGCCAAGGAACGGGGGAAGCGATTTCATGCGGGCACCGAATATCACCTGATAGGCGTTGTCTAAAAGCAGGGCCAGCCCCAGGGTGATCATCATCACCTTGATTTCCCAGTCATCGCGTTTGCGCAACGGTGCCACCAATGCTTTTTCCACAAAAAAACCAAAGAGCAGTAAAATGGGGGCTGCCAGCAGAAACACCAGAAAATAGCTGTTGATAAACGAAAGGCCGAACAGCAGAAACGCGATATATCCCCCCAGGCTGTAAAAGGATCCATAGGCAAAGTTAAACGCCCGGGACACCCCGTAAATCAGGGTCAGTCCCACAGCCATGAGGGCATAGACCGACCCGTTGATCAACCCGCTGATAATGACATCCGCAATTTCAAAGATCATGGGGGTGTCTCCTACATGCCCAGGAAAATTTCTTTTAAATGGTCATTGCCCAGGGCATCTTCCTTGGACCCTTCAAAACTGATGCGCCCTTCCTCCAGCACGTAAAGCTTGTCCGCCAGGGTGGTGATCTGAGGGATGTTCTGTTCGACCACCAGCAGCGTGATCCCCTGGGTATTGATCTTTCGGATGATCCTTGCCACCTCGTCCCGCAGGTTGGGCTGAAGCCCCAAAGAGGGTTCGTCAACGGCCAGAAACCTGGCATTGGACATCAGCCCCCTGGCAATGGCCAGCATCCGGGCTTCCCCGCCGCTCATGGTGGATGCCAGCTGGGAGCGGCGTTCCCGCAGCCTGGGGAACAGATCAAATACCTTTTCCAGGTTGTGTTTTTCAGAGGCCCGGGCCGACCGGGAATAGGCCCCGAGTTTGAGATTTTCCAGCACGGTCATCTGGGGAAACAGCTCCCGGTTTTCCGCAATATAGGTGATCCCCATGTTCACCAGTTTTTCCGATCCCAGGCCAGTGATGCTTTCCGATTCATATTCTATGATGCCGCTGACCTTTTCCACAAGGCCGCAGATGGATTTGAGCACCGTGCTTTTGCCGTGTCCGTTTGGCCCCAGCATCACCACGACCTGGCCTTTTTCCACGGTTAAAGACACGTTTTTGAGCACGTGAAAATCCTGATACCAGGCGTTCAGATCCCGGATCTCAATCATGGCTGTCTCCCAGGTAACATTCGATCACCCGGGGATCGGACGTCACTTCCCTGGGATCGCCGCAGCAGATCTCGGTGCCGGTTTCAATGATCAGCAGTTTCTGGGTCAGTTCCGTGAGCACTTTCATGAAATGTTCGATAAGGATGATGGTCACCCCCAGATCCTGGTTGATGCGCCGGATCAGATCCATGAGACGGAGAATCTCCTTTGAATTGGACCCGGCCATGGGCTCGTCCAGCATGAGAATCTCAGGCCGGGTGGCCAGGGCCGCCCCGATCATGAGCATTTTCTTGTCCAGCAGGTTGAGACTGCCCGTGGGCGCCTCCCGTTTGTCCGCCAGGTTCACAAACGCGAGCACCTCATTCACATGGCCCCTGTCAAATCCTGTCTGGCTGCCAAAATAACTGCCCACTTCAACGGTTTTGGCCACGGTGAGACTTGGAAAGGTCTGGGGGATCTGAAAGGTTCGGGCAATGCCCAGCCGGGCGATGCAATGGGGGGTCATGCCCGAGATATTCTGATCTTTAAATGAGATGGAACCTTCAAAATCATACAGCCCTGTGATCAGGTTGTATACGGTTGATTTTCCGGCCCCGTTGGGTCCGGCAATGCCGAACACCTGGCCCTGCGCGACCTCGAAGCTCAGATTGTTGACAGCGGTCAGTTCCCCGAATTTTTTGGTGACTTGGGTCACACGCAACATTATAATCCTGTCCTTCCCCCTTGTATGGACCCGGAAACGGGACTCGCTATCACATAATATGCAATATGTTATTTTTAACTATATCATGACTGAAAACTGAGATCAAGAAAAAAAATATTTACATAGTACATAATATGTGTTATTTTCATCTATCATTACCAAACCCGATGGATTCATTGAACCGAAAGGAGAGACAGCCATCAACGCCTTTATCCATATCCATTTTGACAAATGCACGGGGTGCCGCATCTGTCAGCTGGCATGCAGCATGGCCCTGACCGGCGGATACAATCCCCGGCGGTCCCGGCTGGCCATCCATCCGAAAACCGAACACCTCTATCACCTGCCCGTGGTGTGCAGCCAGTGTGAAAATGCTTACTGCATGCAGGTATGCCCCGTGGGTGCCATCACACAGAGCCGGGACGGCATCGTGTCGATTGACACGGAAACATGCGTCGGATGCGGCCTGTGCGGCAAATACTGCCCCGTGGACATGGTACATCTGGACCCGGACACCAAAAAAGCGGTGAAATGCGAACTGTGCCAGGGGAAACCCGCCTGTGTGGCCGCCTGCCCCAGCGAGGCCCTGGAATGGGTCACACCCGCTGCCACGGCACCTGCCGCAGAGAAGGAGAACTTTCATGAATAATGCCTATGCCGGCCGGTTTCTGTTCATTGACCTGACACACAGGAAGATCCGCACGCAACCTGTGCCCGACACACTCAAGGATCTGTATATCGGCGGCAAGGGATTCGGTGCCAGCCTGCTGGCCGAATCCGTGCCTCCGGGCACAGATCCCCTGTCGCCGGACAATGTTCTCATGTTCATGACCGGGCCGCTGACCGGAACGGCCGCACCGGCCATGCGGGGGTGCGTGGTGTTCAAAAGTCCGCTCACCCACCTGTTTTCCGACTCCTATTTCGGCGGCAGCTTTTCCCATGAAATCAAGTATGCCGGGTATGACGGCATCATCATCTCCGGCCGGGCCGACACCCCCGTGTACCTGTGGATCGATGACGACCACGTGGAGATCCGGGACGCGGCCCGCCTGTGGGGCAGGGATATTTTGGAAACCGGGGCGCGCATCAAGTCAGCTATCAAGGATGACACGGTCAAGACCGCGGTCATCGGACCGGCCGGGGAACACCAGGTCCCCTTTGCCCTGATCGGATGCGAATTCAACCGCCAGGCCGGCCGGGCCGGGGGTGGGGCTGTGATGGGATCCAAAAACCTGAAAGCCGTTGCGGTGCGCGGCACCCGTCTGGTGCGTGTCCATGACCCCCGGGGGTTTGTCCGGGCCTGTGAAACCGCCCTGGCAGAACTGGCTGCCAGCCCGGATATCCAGACCCTTACGCAGGGCGGGACAGCCGCTTCCGTGGAGTTTGCGAACGAAACCGGACTTCTGCCCAGTCTTAACTATCAATACGGCACCTTTGAAAAAGCCGCAGCCTTAGGGGACCAGGGCCAGGGCACACACCTGTGGCTGGGCACCAACGCCTGCATGGGTTGCCCCATCGGGTGCGCCAGAATCGGGGCGGTTCGTACCGGAAAATACAAGGGGTTTGTTTCTGATATCGTGGAGTATGAATCCGCAGCCCTCATGGGATCCAACCTGGGGATAACCGATGTCCGGGCCGTGGCCCATCTGGTGAAATTATGCGACCGGCTGGGACTGGACACCATGTCCTGCGGCAGCATCATCGGATTCGCCATGGAATCCGCCCAAAAAGGACTGATCCCGTCTCCGGCCGGCATTGATCTGGATTTCGGCAATGTGGCGGCAGCCCAATACCTGATTGATGCCATGGGTCATCGAAAAGAGGGTCTGGGGGACCTGCTTTCCAAGGGGGTGAAGGCGGCGGCCCTGGAGATCGGGGGCCGGGCCGAAGAGATTGCCCAGCACACCAAGGGCCTGGAAACCCCGGCCTGGGGCCCCCGGGGGGTATCCGGTATGGGCCTGGCCTACATGACCGCCGACCGGGGCGGGTGCCACCAGAGAGGGTTCACCGTGCCCCATGAACTGGCCGGCCAATGGAACGGCAAAAAAATCGATCCGCTGTCCCCGGAAGGAAAAGCCGGCATGGTGATCGCGCTGCAGAACTATTCCGCCGGCACCGACACCCTGGTGAAATGCGATTTCGGCACCTTTGGTATCAGTGCCGCCACCTATGCGGACCTGCTGTCCTCGGCCACGGGCAGGCAATCGGCCCCGGATATTTTCGACCAGGTGGGGGAACGCATTTGGAACCTGACCCGGCGGTTCAACCTGGCCCACGGCATGGATCCGGCCCAAGACACCCTGCCCCGGCGGTTTGTTCAGGAACCGCTGCCAGACGGGCCGGCCAGGGGACATAAAATCAGCGAGGCAGATATGGCGGTCATGCGGTCTGCCTATTACGCGGGCCGGGGGTGGGCTAGTTCCGGAATTCCGGAACCAGACACACTGAAACGCCTGGAGATAGATCCATGACAGAACCTGTGAACAAAAAAGAAGCAAAACGCATCGAAACCCGGAAACGGGTCCTCGCCGCCGCCACCCACCTGTTTGCCCGACTGGGATACCACAAGACCACGATCCAGGACATTGCCTATCACATCGGCATGACTACGGGGGCGGTGTTTCACCACTACAACTCCAAGACCGACATCCTGGATGATGTGGTAACGGAACTGGACCGGAGTTTCGAGCAGTACATCGACTATCTGGCACAGCCCCATGCAGATTACGACACCATGGTGCGCGGCATCATGGATATTTTCATTGGCCGGTTCTACAACCAGCCGGACACCATCATC
This sequence comes from Desulfotignum sp., assembly GCA_011389835.1. Taxonomy (GTDB): domain Bacteria; phylum Desulfobacterota; class Desulfobacteria; order Desulfobacterales; family Desulfobacteraceae; genus Desulfotignum. The sequence goes on from JAABTO010000019.1 coordinate 29,344, forward strand.
GCCCTGGCCTCCCTGGCCGCGGAATTCAGCGGCATCCGGGGACCGGTGATCGTCAAGGTCCAGGCTGCATATGACCGGTTTGTGGATGCGTTCGAGGCGGCCTTGAACCGGATCGACCCCAGACCGTCCAACCGGGCCGCCGCCATCTGCTTTATCTCCGCCCTCCAGGGACTGGCCCTCCAGGCCCTGGTCCGGGACGGCCAGATCGAAGTGAACGACCTGGTCCAGGGTTTTCTCAGCCTGGTGACTTCCAAAGAAACATGATGAAAAGGAACACGACCCCATGAAAACGACATATGACTATATCATTATCGGCGGCGGGTCCGCCGGTTGCGTGCTGGCCAACCGGCTCAGCCGCGATCCTTTGTGCAGCGTGCTGGTGCTGGAAGCCGGCCGGCCCGACTATATCTGGGATGTGTTCATCCACATGCCCGCCGGCCTGACCTTCCCCCTTGGCAACAAATTCTATGACTGGTGCTATGAAACCGAACCCGAGCCATTCATGCACCAGCGAAAAATCTTCCACGGCCGGGGCAAAGTCTTAGGGGGGTCTTCTTCCATCAACGGCATGATCTATATCCGGGGCAATGCCATGGACTATGAAAAATGGGCCCAGGCCCCGGGCATGGAACAGTGGGATTACGCCCATAACCTGCCCTATTTCATCCGGGCGGAAAACCGGCTCAAAGGTCCGGACCTTTACCACGGCACCAAAGGCCCGCTGATCCTGGAAACAGGTCCCTGCAGAAATCCCCTGTTCCAGGCGTTTCTGGAGTCGGCCCAACAGGCCGGATATCCGTTGACCGATGATGTGAACGGGTATCAGCAGGAAGGGTTCGGAGCCTTTGACAGAAACATCCACCGGGGCCGGCGCCTGTCCGCAGCCCGGGCCTATCTGCATCCTGTCCTTAAACAGCGGCCCAACCTGGACCTGATCTGCCGTGCGCTGACCACAAAAATTACTTTCAGCGGCAAAAAAGCCACGGGTGTGGAATTTGTCAAAGGCAAAAGCAGCCGGCCCAGAACAGTCCAGGCAGGGGAAGTGATCTGCTGCGGCGGGGCCATCAACTCACCCCAGATCCTCCAGCTGTCCGGGGTGGGTAATGCAGACGACCTTTCCGCCTTAGGGGTTCCCGTTGTCCATGACCTGCCCGGCGTAGGAGAAAACATGCAGGACCACCTGGAGGTCTATGTCCAGTATGCCAGCAGAAAACCGGTGTCCATGAACCCGGCCCTGAAATGGTGGAAAAAGCCGTTCATCGGATACAAATGGCTGTTCCACAGATCCGGGGCCGCCGCCACCAACCATTTTGAGGCGGGCGGGTTCATCCGGAGTAACCCGGATGTGGACTACCCCAACATCCAGTTTCATTTCCTGCCCCTGGCCATCCGGTATGACGGGTCCAGGCCCAGCCAGGACCACGGATACCAGGTCCATGTGGGACCCATGTACTCCAATGCCGTGGGATCGGTGAAGATCACCTCTACAGATCCCCGAAAACACCCGGCCCTGCGCTTCAACTACCTGTCCACGGACCAGGACCGCAGGGAATGGGTGGAGGCGATCCGTTGCGCCAGAAAGATCATGAACCAGCCGGCATTCAAAGAGTTCAATGCCGGCGAGACCTCACCGGGAAACCACATCCAGACCGACGAGGATATCCTTGACTGGGTGGCCAAAGATGCAGAAACCGCCCTGCATCCGTCCTGCACCTGCAAGATGGGCACCGATGACATGGCCGTGGTGGACCCCTCTTCCCTGAAGGTGCACGGCGTGGAAAACCTGCGGGTGGTGGATGCCTCGGTCATGCCCTGCGTCACCAACGGCAACATCTACGCCCCCACCATGATGGTGGCGGAAAAAGCCTGCGACCTGATCCTGGGCAACTCCCCGGAGCCGCCGTCATCTGCCCCTTTTTTCCGGCATGAAAAGAAACCGACATCTGTGTCCATGCCCCCGGAAAAAACAGATTGACTCACGCTGACCGGCCCGGCGCCCCCTTTCATTCCACAGCCTCCATGAGATTACCATAAACAGGCAAAAGCCGGTTTCAAGGGATGTCGCATCCAGGCTGCAGGCGTGACACCCTTGTCTTGACAGACCATCGGGTTAACATGTACATTGACCAAATGATTTTAACCATTGTACCTCAATGGAGTATGTATGAAAACTTTCCTGATGAGTTTCAGCCTGACCTTCGGTTTGGTGACCCTGTTGGCCGTGTCCGCTCCGGCAGCGGAGTGGAATTTCTACGGTTCCGCCCGGGTGGCCACGTTTCAAGTGGAAAC
>JAABTO010000020.1 GCA_011389835.1 Desulfotignum sp.
ACGCCGCATTCGTTCTGATCCGGCTTCCGGCGCAATGGTGGCGGTTTTGACCCGGGACCGGCTCAGCAGTTCGATCATGGCATCATCCAGTTTGTCGGCTCTCAGAGAGGAAAAAGACAGGGAAAACCCCTGTTGCGTTGCATACCGGCAGATGTCGGCAATATCGGGATGATCCAGGACGGCAGAACTCACCAGCCCGATTTTCCGGGTCTTTCCTTTGGCAGTGTCTATGGATCTGCAGATATTTTCTTTGGGATAGATGCGGGGAGGGCGGTAAATGAACCCGGCCGTGCAGAACCGGCACCCATGGGGGCATCCTTTGAAGATCTCCACCAGATATTTATCCCGAAACGCCGTCTGTGAACTCAACACACAGGTATGGGTCCTGATATGATCAAGGTTTTTCAAAAAACGGACCGGTATCTTTTGTTCGGAAAAAGGCGGGTGCCGGGCCGGTACATAGGCGCCGGGCAGATCTGTTTCCAAAGATGCCAGCAGTTCCGCCCGGTCCGGGTGTTGAAGAAACAGGCGGGAAAAATCCGGAATCAGACATTCCGCTTCCCCCAGCAGAAAAAAATCTATGAAAGCGGAAACAGGTTCCGGGTTGAGGAAACAGGCGATCCCGCCGGCGGCCACCAGCGGGTGGAGGTGGTTTCGATCTGATGACCGCGGCGGGATGTCTGCTTTTCTCAGCAACTGAACCAGGTGAAGAAAATCGTTTTCAAAGGAAACGGAAAACACAATGATGTCAAACCAGCCCAGCGAGTGACGGGTTTCACAGCTGATCGCCTCAGCATCCTTTTGCACGGGATCCGGTAGAAATACCCGTTCACAGGCAAGGGCCGGTTCCTGATTGATCAGTTGGTAAACCCGCTGGAATCCCAGGTTGGACATGCCGGCGTTATACGTGTTGGGATAGACCAGGGCGATCCGGGTCAATCCCTTTCCCTGTTTAATAACCACCCCTTTTTCAGTCAGGGGATTATGCAAAGCCGGTCTGGATGACACCCTCAAGAAATCAGTCCGCTTTTCTTCTCAAAAAGGTGGGTACTTCCAGGTTGTCATTGTCAAACGCAGGGTCATTCCAGGACGAGGGGATATCGTCTCCCCCCACCACCCGCTTATGGGTAACCCGGACCGGATTGTCGAATTCGTTCCACGTGGCCAGTTCTTCTTCGGTGGGGGTCCGCAGGCGACCTCTGGCGATGGAACCATCGGCATTATACTCGGCAGAGGCTGTCCGGATCTGACCGGGTGCCGGATTCCGCGCCGCCTGGCTGTTATATCCTTCCTGCATGGCCGTGGCGGATGACGGTTCGAACCGGTGCATGTTCGGGGCCAGTTCCGCTTCCTTTTCACCGATACCCGTGGCGATGACCGTGATCCGGATTTCATCCCCCAGGGTTTCATCAAAGGTCTGTCCCCAGATGATCTCCGCATCATCGCCAACTTCCTGGTAGATTCTGTCCGAGGCCTCGGTCATCTCGTCCAGGGTCAGGTCCGAAGAAGAGGTGATGTTCATGAGTACGCCTTTGGCGCCGGAAATGGAGATGTCTTCCAGCAGCGGATGGGAAATGGCTTTTTCCGCCGCTTCCGTGGCCCGGTTTTCACCGGAGGCAATGCCGATGCCCATCAGGGCCTTGCCCGCTTTCTGCATGGTGGTCTTGACATCGGCAAAATCCAGGTTTACATGACCGGGCATCATGATCAGGTCGGTGATGCCCTTGACGGAATGGTGAAGAATTTCATCGGCCTTGATGAACATGTCCACCATCCTGGCACCTTTGGGCGCGATGCCCCGCAGCCGGTCGTTGGGAATGGTGATGACTGTGTCGGTGATGCCGTGCAGCTTGTCCAGTCCGTCCAGGGCCTGTCGCTCCCTTTTTTTGCCCTCAAAGGAAAACGGTTTGGATGCCACGGCAACGGTGAGAATACCCAGTTCCTTGCAGACTTCCGCGATCACGGGCGCGGCCCCGGTGCCGGTCCCGCCGCCGAACCCGGCCGTGATAAACACCATGTGGCTGCCTTCCAGGGCTTGCCGGATTTCATCGATGCTTTCCATGGCCGCCTCTCTGCCGATATTTGGATCAGCCCCGGCCCCGAGTCCTTCGGTCAGGGATTTGCCCAGCTGAATCTTGGCTTCGGCATTGGATGTTTCCAGGGCCTGGGCGTCGGTGTTTGCCACGATGAATTTCACGCCCTGCAGGTTGGCATTGATCATGTTGTTGACCGCATTTCCGCCGGCACCCCCCACACCGATTACCTTGATTTTTGCTGATGCCTTGTTTTCCACATAAGAAAAATTCATGTCCACCTCCCAGATGTTGTTGTTTATATAATATCTTTAAACCATTGCTTCATTCGCGTGATAACGGGCCTCATACCGGATTTGGCCGGCGGTGTTTCAGGCAGGTCGCAGGTGGCCGTGGATCCGAAGAAAACCAGGCCCACGCCCGTGGCATAGGCCGGGTTTTTGACGATATCTTTCAGCCCGCCGATTTTGTCAGGTTCTCCGATCCTCACCGGTACATTGAACACCGATTCCGCAATCTCTGTGGTACCGTCCATGACGACACTGCCGCCGGTGAGGACAAATCCCGCTGGAAACGCATTTTCCAGTCCATTGGAAAACAGTTCTTTTTTGAGAAGAGAAAAAATTTCTTCCACCCGGGGTTCCAGAATTTCCGCCAGGATCCCTCTGGACAACTGTTTGGGGGAACGGCCCCCAACGGCCGGCACCTCGATGGTGGCACCGTTTTTGATATGTTCCGGCATACAGGTGCCGTGATCGAGTTTGATCTTTTCCGCTTCCGGCAAAGGTGTTCTCAAGCCGATGGAGATGTCATTGGTGAGGTTGAGGCCGCCGACGGTCAGTTCATAAATAAATTTGAGATTGTTGTCCTTGAACAGGGCCAGGTCGGTGATGCCGCCGCCGATATCCGCGACCAGACAGCCGAGTTCCTTTTCTTCGGCGCTCAGTACCGCCTGACCGGATGCCAGGGAAGCGAGCACGATATCACACACCTCCAGCCCGGCCTTGTTGCAGCATTTGACCAGGTTTCTGGCCGAAGAAACCGCACCGGTGACAATATGGATCTTGGCTTCCAGACGGATGGCGGTCATGCCCACCGGGTTCTGAATGGAGGTCATGTCATCCACGATGAACTCCTGGGGGATCACATGGATGATTTCCTGTTCCGCCGGAATGGCCACGGCTTTGGCGGCATCGACCACCCGGTCCACGTCACTCTGGGTGATTTCCCGGCCTTTGATGGCGATGATGCCGTGACTGTTGAATCCCTTGACATGGTTGCCGGCAATTCCCACATAAACCGAGGAGATGTCACATCCGGCCATGAGTTCCGCTTCCTGGACCGCTTTTTGGATCGAATCCACTGTGGATTCGATATTGACCACCGAGCCTTTCCGAAGACCGGTAGACGGATGGGAGCCGACACCGATGACATTGATTTCATCTTCCAGGACCTCTCCCACCACGGCACAGATTTTGGTGGTTCCGATATCCAGGCCCACAATTATTTTTTCATTCACCTGCAAAATCAGACCCCCTTTTCAATATTGGCTTGCATGGCAGTCATCGGTTCGGTTGTCACGAAGACCGTGTCCATTTCGAACAGATCCATGGCACGAATGGTTTTTCCAGGTATGTTGGCTTGGATGTACTGGCTGATCTGACGGGCCTTGAGCAGTTTTCGGTCATAGTTGTCGAATCCCAGACAGATGGGCAGCTTCGTGGTTTCCGGCACAAGGGAGGGGTTGAACAATCCGGTTGCCCGGATGGTGATGCCGATGAGGTCATCTCCGTGGATGGAAATGATGTTCTTCTGATACCGGCTCTGGAGAAGATCCAGCACTGCATTGAACAGCGGTCCTTCAAAGTGGTAGAAATTGTCGGTGCTGGTCAGGTCCAGACCGGTGATCACCGGAAGGGAGACATCCAGATCTCTTTCCGGTTCATAGGCTTTGAACGGCACGCCCTGCCGGTTGATGATCATGTCTGGAAAATTTTCAATCCGGATAATGGCCAGTGGGTGCTGCTCCTCCACGGCAATCGTCAGTGTGGAGAACAAAGACCGGTGGACAGTGGCCGAGGCAATCCAGGGGTGGGAGGCAATCTGTTTTTCAATGGTTTTCAGATTGACCCGGAAAATATTGACCGGCCGGGAAAGATCCGCCAGATCGAAGATTTCCTGTTTTTTCACCCGATGGTCTCCCTGGATGGTAATCTCACGAATGGTGAAAAACGGACTTTGCACGACAACATCATGGACAAACAAGACAGACAGGCTGAAAACGCAGATGATCAAAACGTGTTTGAGTAAACTGGAAAAAAATGACGTTTCCGCGGCGGTTTCCGGGGACGGTGTTTTTTCGTCCGGTTCCCTGTACCGGTTTGGCAAGGTTTTCTCATTCATTTTTCATTCCATCTCCTGTTGTTATGACTTCGGTTTCAAGAACGATGCTGTATCGGTCCCATACCTGCTGTTGAATATGCTGTTTCAGTGCCAGAATATCCGTGCAGGTGGCATGACCGAGATTGACGATATAGTTTGCATGAACAGGCGACACCTGGGCGCCCCGGATGGTTTTCCCTTTCAGTCCCGCGTCTTCGATCAGCTTTCCGGCCGGATGATCCGGATCCGGGTTTTTGAAAAAACAGCCGGCACTGGGCAGATCCATGGGCTGGGTATTTTGCTTGCGGAAGAGAATATCGTTGTGGGTCTGTCTGATTTGAAAAGGTTCTCCCGGTGAAAGTGTCAATGTGACTCCCAGGATCAGATGGTTTTTCAGCTTCAGGCGGCGGTAGGAAAAGACCAGATCTCTTTTTTTCAAGGTGTAAACGTCCTGGGTGTCCAGGTTCAGGACATCCAGGCTGTGAACCCGTCCGCCGATCCCCTGATCGGCAGTGCCTGCATTCATGATCACGGCGCCACCGATGGTTCCAGGGATGCCAGCACAGAATTCCAGGCCGGTCAAGCCATGACGGACCGCATGGCTGCAGACTGTGGAGAGCCGTTCCCCTGCTTCAATGAAAAGACGAACCTTTTTGTCAGGGCAGGTTTCAGCCCGGACACCGGATTTCAGCTGCGTGGTTACCACCACCAGCCCCCGGATGCCCTGATCCGACACCAGCAGGTTGCAGCCGCCCCCCACTATGGTAACGGGCACGGACGCGCTCTGGGCGGCCTTGAGCAGGTCTATCAGATCTTTCCGGGTTTCGGGCTGCGCCAGAAGATCTGCCGGCCCTCCCACCTTCAAACGGGTATGGGTTGCCATGGGAACGTCTGTGGCCAGATCAAAGGTCTGCCGCAGTTTGCTTATGCCGGAGTAAAGTTTCATGGGAACTTACAGAATCTCCAGCAGTTGTTCACCCAGGGTGTGGATATCCCCGGCTCCCAGGGTGAGCACCAGATCATTGGGTTTGAGTTTGTGGGTGACCATGGACAATGCCTGGGTAAAATCCGGGGCAAAAGACACATCCTTATGGCCGTGACTCTGAATGCCCTGGCACAGAAGCCTTGAATCTACGCGGGGAATGGGGCTTTCACTGGCCGCATAGATGGGCACCAGGATCAGGATATCCGACTGGTAAAAGGACCGGGAGAATTCATTGAACAGCGCCTGGGTCCGGGTATACCGATGGGGCTGGAACACCACCACCAGGCGCCGGCCTGGAAAACTTTCCCGCACCGCGTTCAAAGTGGCCGTGATTTCTGTGGGATGATGGCCGTAATCATCCATGACCAGAATCTGTTTTTTCTCTCCCTTGATTTCCAGGCGGCGCCGGACCCCCTTGATTTCTTCCAGGGCCTGTTTGATCACCCCAAAGGAAAGCTTGAGTTCCAGGCCCGTGGCAATCCCTGCAAGGGCGTTCAAGATATTGTGCTGGCCGGCCAGATTGAGAACAATTTCTCCGAGTTCCCGGTTTCCACGGCGGACGGTAAACCGGCTCCGGCCGTTTTCAAAACGGATCTGTCCGGCCTGGAGATCTGCCTGGGCCGACAGGCCGAAGGTGGTGTGCCGGACCGTGATCCGGGGCAGGATGTCCTGGATATGTTCATTGTCCAGGCAGATAATGGCTACCCCGTAAAACGGCACGGAATTGATGAACTGAACGAATTTGTTTTTGATGTCCTCGATATCGGTGTAAAAATCCAGATGTTCCAGATCGATATTGGTCACAGCAGCGATGGCGGGTGTGTACTGGAGAAACGAGCCGTCGCTTTCGTCAGCTTCCGCCACAATAAACTCTCCCTGCCCGTGCAGGGCATTGGTGTCCAGGCCCATGAGCAGCCCGCCGATGATCACGGTGGGATCCAGTCCGCCGGTATTGAGAATCTGGGCGATCATGGCTGTAGTGGAGGTTTTGCCGTGGGCACCGGATACGGCAATGGCATATTTAATGCGCATGAGTTCCGCCAGCATGGCTGCTCTGGGAATGATGGGAATCCCCAGGGCCTTTGCCTGAACCACTTCCGGATTTTCATTGGAAATGGCGGAAGAGGTCACCAGGACATTGGCGCCTGCCACCTGTTTTTTGCTGTGCCCTTTGAAGATGGTCGCACCTTTGTCCGCCAGCCGCTGGGTGATGGAGGACAGTTTCAGGTCAGACCCGGACACGGTATAGCCCAGGTTGATGAGCAGCTCGGCAATACCGCTCATGCCGATGCCGCCGATGCCCACAAAATGGATGTGATAATCAGTCTGATACACGGGTCATGACTCCTTTGCCTGTAAAATATGGGCCGCAATCCGATCTGCGGCATCCGGTTTTGCCAGTTTGGCCATGGCCTCGGCCATCCGTTTCAGCTGTGACGGATCTGATTTCAGACCCATGACCATCTGGTATAGTCCGTTGCCGGACAATTCCCTGTCAGCCACGACCAGGGCCGCCCCGTGACCGGCCACGGATTCCGCGTTGTGTGTCTGGTGATCATCCGCTGCATGGGGATAGGGAACCAGGATGGCCGGCACCCCTTTGACCGCCAGTTCGGACAATGTACCGGCCCCGGCCCGGCAGATCACCAGATCCGAGCGCTCCATCAGTGCGGGCATGTCGGGAAAAAAGGGCTGAACCCGTGTCCGGATCCCAAGAGACTGCAATGTCTCTCTGACGTCGGTGTCATGGCCGATGCCGGTCTGAAACAGGATGAACAGGTCCTTGAGGTCGGTCATGCGGGCCGCCATATCCATCACGGCCCGGTTGATGCTGGATGCCCCCTGGCTGCCGCCGGTGACCAGGAGAACGAAATCCGTTGAAGCGATGTCCGCCACCCCGGTTTCCTGGGTTTGGACCACCGGCCCCTGTTCCCGGACCGGGTTTCCGGTCACCTGTGTTTTGGGGTTTTCACTGAATCCCCGGGTGGTATCGAAGGCCGTAAAGATGACCGTACTCAATCGTGCCAGCATGCGGTTGGTGATTCCTGGAAATGCGTTTTGTTCCTGAATGGCGGTGGGTATCCGGAGTATCCAGGCGGCAAGAACCACGGCAAAGGAAGAATACCCCCCTACACCGAGAACGAAATCGGGTTTGAACCGCCATACAATCCAGAGCGACTGGACCAGAGATACCAGAATGGCGGCGGTTCCCGCCAGTTTTTGAAACAGGGACCGGCCTTTGAGGGGCCGGGAAAAGATCGCGGTGTGATCAAACCCGTAGGCGCTCAGCGTTTTTGTTTCAAAGGGAGTGGCCGTGCCCACAAACAGAATCCGGACCGCCGGCTCACGGCGCTGAAGGGCCTGAGCCACGGCAATGCCGGGAAACAGGTGCCCCCCTGTTTTTCCGCCGGCGATAATCATCCGGAAGCGGTTGGTCATGATCGGCCCTCCTTTTCGGACGGTGTCAGACAGGTCGCACCGATATTCATCAGAATGCCCATCACCGCCATGTTGATGATCAGAGAGGTGCCTCCGTAACTGATGAAAGGCAGGGTGAGTCCTTTGGTGGGAAACACACTCAATGATACACCCGTGTTGATGATGATCTGGATTCCCAGATACAGGGTGAGACCGGCAGCGGTAATGGCACCGAACACGGTGTCGGCATTTCTGGCGATATGGCAGCCCCGGGCCAGAATGATACCGTACAGAATCAGTATGGCCAGGACCCCGATCAAACCCAGCTCTTCGCCGATAATGGAGAAAATAAAATCGGTGTGAGGCTCGGGCAGGTAATGCATCTTCTGCATGCCCAGGCCGATGCCCTGTCCGAACAGGCCCCCGGACCCAAAGGCTTTCAGAGAATGGGTGATCTGGTATCCGGCATTGTAGGGATCTTCCCAGGGATCCAGAAAGGTCAGAATCCGGGTGAGCCGGTATTCCACCTTGAAAACCAGAAAGTAAACCAATGGAATGATGACCGGCAGCGGGGTCAGCAGATGCCGGATTTTGACTCCGGCCACAAACATCATGCCCCAGCAGATCATGCCCAGCACCACGATGGTGCCGAAATCGGGTTGAAAAATGATCAATACGGCAAACAGGGCAAAGATCAAAAGATGGGGCATGAACCCCACAGAAAAATCGGTGATCATGGGCTGTTTTTTGGCCAGGCTGTAGCCCAGAAACAGAATCAGGGCCAGTTTGGCGAATTCCGCAGGCTGGAACCGGATCATGCCCAGATCCAGCCACCGGTGTGCCCCGTTGGCCTCTATGCCCAGTCCCGGGATAAGAACCGCGGTCAGACAGATCAGTGCGGTGAACAATATGACATACGCCAGTTTGTTGTAAAACCGGTGGGGAAACGAGGCAGCCATGACCAGCACGCCCAGGCTGATGCAAAAAAACAGGATCTGGCGCTGAAGAAAATAGAACAAGGTGTTGTGGGTCTGCATGGAAATGGCGGAAGATGCGGAATAAACCATGACAATGCCGATGCCGCACAGCATCAATGCTGGAAACAGCAAAAGCCGTTCCTTGAAAATCGGATGGACAGGCCGGGTGTTATCCATGGCGTTTCATCTCCAGTTCCTGTACATGGCAGGCAAAGGCATCCCCCCGGGCCGCGTAGTTCTCAAACATGTCAAAACTGGCACAGGCCGGAGACAGCAGTACTATGTCCCCGGGCTGTGCTGCCGCATGGGCCCCGGTCACCGCGGTTTTCATGTTCGGAACCCGTTTTACCCGGAAGTTTTTGGCAAACAGGTCATGAATGTGATCAGCCGCCTCACCCATGGCAATGATCTGTTTGACCTGCTTGAGGTAGGGTCGCAGCAGGGTGAAATCCGTATCTTTTTCCCGGCCCCCCAGAATCAGAACCACCGGTTTTGTGAAACAGTTCAATGCCCGGATCACCGCATCCGTATTGGTGGCTTTGGAATCATTGTAAAATTGAATCCCATTGATTTCCGCAACAAATGTCAACCGGTGGGGCAGTCCGTTGAATGCTTTCACCGCTGCAAGGATACCGGGAACGTTTCCGCCGGCACACAAGACAGCCAACGCTGCGGCGGCGATGTTTTCCAGGTTGTGGATGCCCGGGATTCTGACCAGGTTCTGGCAGTCGATCGGTCTGGTATGGCCGGCGGACAATTCCGGCAGCGTCAGAAAAATGGACTGGTTGAGTATTCTGGCACCCTGATGAATCCGGGCCTCGGGATTAGAGGAAAACGCCAGTATCCGGGATGCCGGCCGGGGCCGGATTTGACAGTTATCGTCCATGTCCGCATTTACAATAGCGGTGTGGGCCGATGTCTGATTTTTGAAAATCGACCATTTGGACCGGCAGTAATCCGCCATGTTTTCATACCGGTCCAGGTGATCCGGAGAAATATTGAGCAGCACGGCAATCTCGGGTTTGAAATGACGGGCCAGATCCAGCTGGAAACTGGAGATTTCCGCCGCCACCACCTGAGCCGTTGATCCGGTCATCAGGCAGTCCACTAAGGGCGTGCCGATGTTGCCGCCCATGAACGTGGATATGCCCGATGCCTCAAGCATGTTCCGGACCAGGGTGGTGACCGTTGTTTTGCCGTTGGTGCCGGTGATGGCCACCACCGGGGTCTTGTTGTAACTGGTAAAGATATCCAGGTCTCCAAGCAGGGGCACACCCGCGGTTCTTGCCTGCATCAGATACGGCATGGTCAGGGGAATGCCCGGGCTCACCACAATGGCGCCGGCCCCGGCAAAGGTTTCCGGGTCGTGGTATCCGATCTGGGTATCAATCCCCAGATGGTGCAGTTCCGGTTCATGCACTTTTGTGTCGGCATCTTTGTCCGTGGCTTTGACCTGAAATCCCTTGGCCGCCAGAAACCGGGCCATGGACAGTCCGGATCGGCCCAGACCGCAGATCAGTATGTAGGATGTCCGGGGTAAGCGCATGGTTTTGTCACCTTATTTTCAGCGTGCCCAGCGATAAAACCGCCAGGGTGATGGCAATGATCCAGAAACGGACAATGACCTTGGATTCATGCCAGCCTTTGAGTTCAAAATGGTGGTGCAGGGGTGCCATTCTGAAGATCCGCTTTCCTTTGCTCATCTTGAAATAGCCCACCTGGATGATCACGGACAATGCTTCGATCACAAACAGTCCTCCCACGATGAGCAGCAGAATTTCTTGCTTCACCACCACGGCGATGGCGCCCAGGATCGCACCCAAAGGCAGTGATCCGGAGTCCCCCATGAATATCTGGGCCGGATGGGCGTTGAACCACAGAAATCCCATGCCCGCACCAGCCAGAACACCGCAGATCACGGAAATCTCACCGGCGGAGGTGATATGGCGGACATGCAGATATTCGGCAATCTGGATATGGCCGGCCACATAGGCAAAAAACATGTAGGTGACCGACGCCACGATCACCGGACCGATGGCCAGTCCATCCAGACCGTCGGTCAGGTTTACGGCGTTGGACGCCCCCACGATGACCAGGCAGGAGAACGGAATGTACCAGATGCCCAGATCCGGGGAAAATTCCTTGAAAAACGGTACGGTCAGGGTGGTGGTGAAATCCGGGCTCAGAAAAATGAGCAGGCTGATCAGCAGTCCGCAGGCGATCTGTATGATGAACTTCCCTTTGGCCGTAAATCCCATATTCCTTTTTTTGATCTGCATGAGAAAATCATCCACAAATCCGATGGCGCCGAACAGCAGAAGGGTGAGCAGTAAAATAAAGATATAGTGGTTGGTCAGGTTGCCCCAGAGAAGCGTGGCCGTAAACACGGAAAACAAGATCAGAATACCTCCCATGGTGGGGGTCCCCTGTTTGCCCAGGTGGGTCTGGGGACCGTCGGTCTGGATCACCTGACCGATCTGCATGGCGGCCAGCTTCCGGATCACCCGGGGTCCCAGAAAAAAACAGATCAGAAACGCGGTCAACCCGCCGTAAATTGTCCGGAAAGTGATATACCGGAAGATATTGAGAAAGGACAACTGTTCATGCAGGGGATATAAAAATTCATAAAACATGGATCAATCCCCTCCTGTTTTCTGCAATAAGCCTGTCATCTGGGTTTTGCACTGTTCGATAATGGTTTCCATGGCCATGCCCCGGGACCCTTTCACCAGGACCCAGTCGCCGGGCCGGGCCTCAGCTGAAACCTGGTTGGTAATTTCCTGTTTGGTGCCGTGGAATAAAGCATCCCGGGTCATGCCTCCGTCCAGGGCCCCTGTCAGGGTGTGGTGGCTCAAGGGTCCGAACAGGTAGAGCCGGGAAATTCCCAGTGTTGCTGCTGTGTTGCCCACATGCCGGTGGTGCTGTTCACTGTCGGTGCCCAGTTCCAGCATGTCTCCCAGGATTGCCAGGGTCCGGCCGGTTCCACAATTTTTTGGTGCGGCCGCCAGTTCGGCCAGGGCTTTGAGGGCCAGTGTCACAGACGCGGGATTGGCGTTATAGGTGTCGTTAATCAGGTGAATGCCGCCGGGCAATGACTGGATCTGCATTCGTCCTGAAACCGGCGTGAATGCGGCCAGACCGGCCTGCATGTCCGGAATGCGGATGCCGGCGGCAGCAGCTGCGGCCAGCGACGCCAGAGCGTTGAGCACCATGAACCGGGCTGGAGAATGCAGGTGAAAACGGGCGGTTTCTCCAAGAATATGTCCAAGAAAACGTATCATGCCGCCTTCCGACCGGATATCGGTGGCATATATGTCAGCCGAGTCGTTGTTGCCAAAGGTCAGGATACGGTCGATGCCGGGGGTGTTCTTTGCCCGGTCCGTCAGAATATGGGCCCTGGGGTCGTCCTTGAAAATGACGGCCACGCCGCCCCGGACGGTATGGTCGAAGATGCAGGCCTTTTCCCGGGCCACATTTTCTGCGGTTTTCAATCCTTCCAGGTGGGCCCCGGTGGTGTTGGTGACAATACAGATGTTTGGGGCCGCGATTCGGGACAGCCGCGCCATTTCACCGGGCTGGTTCATGCCCATTTCCACCACGGCCCATTCATGGGCATCTGACAAATTCAGCAGGGTTTTGGGGACCCCGATTTCGTTGTTGAAGTTCTTTTGGGTGGCCAACGTCTCGAACGTGGTCTGGAAAATGGTCTGTGCCATTCGACGGGTGGAGGTTTTTCCGTTGGACCCGGTAATGGCCAGCACGCTGGTGTTGGATCGCATCCGTTGATGATGACCTAAAAGGCCCAGCGCCGTCAGGGTATCCGGTACTTCAAATACCAACCGGCCCGGATCCGGGACAGGGGTGGTTGTTTTCTCTTTTAAACGGACATGGGTGCCGGAGTTCACGACAAAACCCTGGATGCCGCGCGCTGCCAGCTCCGGAACAAATTGGTGGCCGTCAAAGGTGTCTCCGGCCAGAGCCAGAAAAATGTCATTTGGCTGAATGGTTCTGGAATCGGTGCTGACACCTTTGAACACTTTAGCATCATTCAGGGTATCCATGACCGGACAGACACCGACGGCTGCAGCGATATCGTTCCGGGTCCAGGGAATGGGAACAAATTGTCCGGCCATATCATTGCAGGCAGCAGACAACTGTTCTCTGTCATCAAAATGACGGGCGCCTTTCCGGGTGATCTGGTATGTTTCATGGCCTTTTCCGGCGGCCAGAATGATATCCCCGGGCCGTGAAATTCTGACGGCCGTATACAGGGCACGGCTTCGGTCTGTATGGTGGATCACGCCGGTAAATTCCGCATACTTGGAGGTTCCGGCACTGTCGGATATGTCAGGCCATGGCTGCACAGGTGTTTTGGTTTCCCGGATGCCTGTCAGAATGTCCCGGATGATCTGATCCGGGTCTTCAGACCTTGGATTATCTGATGTGACAATGGCCACATCACTGTAGCGGCAGGCGATTTTTCCCATCAAGGGGCGTTTCATGTGGTCCCGGTCCCCCCCGCAGCCGAATACCGTGATCAACCGGCGGGTGGCTCGCTCTTTCAGGGTTTTGAGTACCGATTCCAGGGCGTTGGGGGTGTGGGCGTAGTCCACAAACAGATACCGGTTCATGGCATTGGCCACTTTTTCCAGACGGCCGGGTACGCCGGTGCAGGACGCCAGTCCCTGTTGAATATGATTCAAGGCGATGCCTGAACCATGGGCCGCTCCAGCAGCGCACAGCATGTTCTCCAGATTGAACCGTCCGGTGAGAGGGGAGGAGAAAGCAATGGTGTCCCTGCCCAGACAGAGACGGCCGGCAATTCCCTGGATGGAATCCATGATATCCCGGGCAACCACTTCGGGGATACTGCCGTCTTTCACATGTTCGGCGCTCACACGGATGACCGGAAAATTCAGTTCCTGTGCCAGCCGGGCACCCCAGGGATCATCGATGTTGATGACGGCTGTGGCGGGTTTCTGACGAACCGGAGGCGCCAGGAAGTCGGTGAAAAACCGTTTTTTACACTGGTAATAGGCGGCCATGTCCGGGTGATAATCCAGGTGGTCCTGGGTCAGGTTGGTGAAAATCCCCAGATCGAAACAGCATCCGTCCACCCGGAACTGATCCAGGCCATGGGAGGAGACCTCCATGATGACATGGGTGATACCGGCCTGTTTCATCTGAGACAGCGTTTTCTGGATTGTCAGGGCGTCCGGTGTGGTGGTGGCGGTATCCACCATCCGTCCGTCGTACCGGATATTGATGGTGCCCATGACCCCGCAGCGATGGCCGGCGGCCATAAATATCTGTTCCAGCAGATAGGTGATGGTGGTCTTTCCGTTGGTGCCGGTCACGCCCGTCAGAAAAAGATCTTTGGACGGATCGCCGTAGAACCTGGCCGCAATGATACCGGCGGCCCGGCGGGAATTGTCCACCACAGTGACCCGTTCCATGTCTTTGGAATTGTGCTGGGCAACCACGGCAGCCGCCCCTCTGTCCAGAGCTGTCCGGATAAAGTCATGGCCATCGGCCGTATACCCCTTGATGGCCAGAAACAGCTGTCCTGGCTGAATGTCCTGGGCTCTTGTCTGGATGCCGGTGATCGTTACGTCTGTCTGCAGCGGAACCTGAGCGATGTCGTACAGCAATTCGGAGAGTTTCATAAGGCCGCCCCCTTGTTCGTGATCGCGGCTACCATTTTGCCGTCGGCCGGGGGGATGCTCAGATAGTTGAAGGACTGGGCCAGAATGGATTTGAATGCCGGAGCCGCCACATCTCCGCCGTAGTATTTGTTGCGGGGTTCGTCCACCACCACCAGCACCGCCAGCTGGGGATTCTGATGGGGCGCGAAACCGGCAAATACCGAGGTATAAATGTTCTTGGCATACCCTTTTTGTCCGGGCCTCACTTTCTGGGCGGTCCCGGTTTTCCCGCACACATCGTATCCTGCCAGTGCGGCCTTGGTGCCGGTCCCTTTTTCCTGGACCGCCAGAGCCATCATGTGCTTGACCCGGGCCGCCGTCCGGGGGGTGATTGCCTGGCGCACCGGGGTGGGATGAAAGATCTGAAGATCCTCTCCGTTGTTGGAAACAATCTGTTTCACCAGCATGGGTTTCATGAGCAGACCGTTATTGGCGATGGCACTGATACCGGCAATCAACTGGATGGCGGACACGGAAATCCCCTGACCAAAGGAAATCGCACCGGTATCAATCCTTGTCCATCGTTCCGGCGGCATCAGGGTTCCCGTGATTTCACCCGGACATTCCACCAATGTTCTGTCTCCGAAACCAAACCGGGTCAGATAGCCATGCAACGCCTTTGTGCCCATGGTTTCCGCGATTTTAACCGCACCGATATTGCTGGAATAGGCAATGATATGGTCGATGGAGAGCCAGTCATGGGGATGGGTATCCCGGACCGTATATCTGCCGATGCGGTAGCGGCCGTTTTCACAAAAAAAGATGGAATTCGGTGTCATTCCCTGTTCCAGGGCTGCCGCTGCCGTGAATACCTTCATGGTGGAGCCCGGTTCAAATGCATCCGTGACCGCCCGGTTTCGATACAGCGCCGGGGTGAATTCATTGTAATTGTTGGGATTGAACCGGGGAAAATGGGCCATGGCCAGCAGTTCACCGGTAGCAGGGTGCATGACCAGGGCCATGCCGGATTTTGCCTGATGTTTCCGGACCGTTTCCTCGAGCGCGGTTTCAGTGAAGTGCTGAATCTTCTTGTCCAGGGTCAATACGACATCGTTGCCCCGCAGTTCCGCCTGTTTTTTTCTGTCGATGTCCAGGATCCGTCCGGTGCCGTCATGCCGGACCCGGACGGTGACGGAATGGCCTTCGAGAACATCATTGTATTTGAATTCCAGTCCTTCCAGCCCGATATCTTCTTTTCCGGTGAACCCGATGATCTGCGCGGCCAGTTCCCGGTTGGGGTAAAACCGTTTGAAACTTTTCTGGAAGTAGATGCCGGGCAGTTTCAGCATTCGTACCTGCCGGGCCGTATCCGGAGAAATGTTTTCCGCAATCACGGCGTATCGGCTGTTTCTGGAAAATTTCTGGATCAGGTCTTCCGGGGGCTTTTCCAGAAGCGGTGCCAGTGCCCGGGCGGTTTTCACCGGGGCTTCGATGCGTAACGGGTCAGCGGTGACGGTCACGGCGTCCAGGGTGGCGCCCAGTTTGTTCCAGTGCCGGTCCAGAATCCGGCCGCGCTCCCCCTTGATGGTCAGATGCCGGGAATATCCGTTTTCCGCCCGCTTGGCATATTCTCCGGCCTTGAGAATCTGAATGTCAAAGGATTTGATTCCCAGTCCCGTCAGAATGAGCACCAGAACAATCTGGACAAACCGGATCCGGCGGGTGATTTTGTCGGGGGGCCTGGAACCCATCAATCCGCCTCCTTTCCAAGAAAGATCGTCTGGTTGAATACCTCTTCAGTCAGGCCCAGCTGGGACCGGCCAATGGCAATGATGCGGTTGTCTGATTTGAGCCGGTCCCGTTCCAGGGTGAGTTCCTTTTGATAGGACAAAAGATCTGATAACCGCGACTGAGCCAGAGATATTTCCAGGGTCACCTGGGTGGCCCCGGTGCGGACCCAGGTGTGAAGCAGCAGTTCTCCGAACAGAACAGAGAGGATCAGCACCCATTTCAATGCGGAATTATTCATTTCACAGCCTTTCCGCCACTCTGAGCCGGGCGCTTCGGGCCATGGGATTGGCGGCCACCTCCGCAGGTGTGGGCGTTACCGGTTTTTTGACAAGAGATCTCATGACCGGTTTTTTGTGGCACACGCACTGAGGCAGGGTTTTGGGACAGGTGCAGCCGGCTTCAAAAGTTTTCAGGCGCTGCTTGACAATGCGGTCCTCCAGAGAGTGAAAACTGATGATACAGACCCGCCCGCCCTTGACCAGCAGATCCGGAACCTGTTCCATGAACCGGGTGAGATGGTCCAGTTCCCGGTTCACAGCAATGCGCAATGCCTGAAAAATCCGGGTGGCTGGATGGATTTTTGATCCGGCCGCCTGTGATCCGGGGATGGCGTCCACAATAATCTCAGTCAATTGGCGGGTGGTTTTAAATGGATGCGTGCTCCGTTCCCGGACAATGGCTTTGGCAATCCGGCGGGAAAACTTCTCTTCTCCAAAGGAAAAAAACAGGTCAATCAGATCCTCCTGGGAAAAGGTGTTTACAATGATGTCAGCGGTCATGTTCTGTGTGGTATCCATCCGCATGTCCAAAGGTTCGTCCCGGTTGAAACTGAATCCGCGCTGTGCCCGGGTGATCTGATTGAGGGAAAATCCCAGATCCAGCACTATGGCGTTGACACGGTCGATCGCGTGCTGATCTAAAATAGCCGGCAGGTTCGAAAAATTGTCATGGGCCAGAATGATGTGCTGTTTGAACGGGTGCAGCACGGCTCTGGCATGGGAAATGGCATCTGGGTCCTGATCGATCCCGATGAGCCGGCCGCCCGGGAGGATCGCCTTCAGGGTTGACCGGGCATGGCCGGCTCCGCCCAGAGTGCCGTCCACACAGATGTCTCCGGGTTTCAGTTTCTGGTACGCCAAGATCTCTGCCGGCATTACGCTCGTGTGATCAAATCCCATGGCTACAGCCCTAAAGATGCGATTTCTTCTCTTACGTCCTTTTTCTCAAGTTCCTGCTCCATTTTCAGGTTTTCCTGGTCCCACCGCTCCCGGGCCCAGATTTCAAACCGGTCCAAAACCCCCACCATGACAATGTCCTTTTCAATGCCTGCATAGGTGCGCAGGCTGGGGGGGATTAAAATTCGGTCCTGTTTGTCACATTTCAACGGACAGGCGTTGCCCAGGAAAAACCGTTTGAACTTTTCCATGGCCGCACTTTTGGCGGCCAGAATTTTTTTCTCCAGCTGCTTCCATTCACTGAAGGTGTAAGCATACAGACAGCCGTCCTTGATGGATACCACCACCCCGTATTCTTTCTCATCGGCCTTGAGAACGTCCCGGAACCTTGCCGGAATGATAATTCTGCCCTTTGGGTCGATGGTATGAAAGGAGCTTGACCGAAACACGTGAGTTGCTTACGCCTCCCTGATTTGGGTAAAAAATCCACTCTACTCCACGATTTGATACAATCTTGCGAAAAATTAGGCAGAAGTCAAGTAAAAAATGGACAGTTTGTAAAAAAAATGCAGGCTCATAAAAAAAAGAATATATTTTATTTTCAGTAAAATAAAGTTAAAAACGACAATGGGGAGGAAAGTAGGGTTTTAGGAGTGGAGGGAGGTGGAGTGAATGTGGTGGGACAGGGGTCAGGTGGACAGGGGTGCGGCAATGATGGTCCGGACCGCTTCGATGGTCTGTTCCAGCGCGTGGGCATCGCCGGGCAGGATATATACCGGCCGGTGCACGATGATTTCAACCGGGCCGGGAACCAGGTCCAGGGAGTCCGGCGGCAGCACTTCGCGGGACTTTTTGATGGTGACCGGCAGCACCGGGAGTCCGGTTTCCCTGGCAAACACGAATGCCCCTTTTTTAAACGGCTGCACCTGTCCGTCCCGGCTCCGGGTCCCTTCGGCAAAAAAAAGAACAGATGCTTTTGAAGACATCCGTTTCCGGGCTATTCGGATGGAGTCAACAGCTGCCTGGTGATGAGACCGGTCAACAAATATACACCCCAGATAATGGCAGGCAATGCCGAAAACCGGAATTTTTCTCAATTCCTGTTTCATGACCCATTTGATATGAAGTCCGATAAACCCGTGAACCACCGGGATGTCCACCATGGACAAATGGTTGGCCACCACCACGTAAGAACGTCCCGGCGTGTAATTCTTTCTGCCGGTCAGCGTCACTTTGACAGGGACGATACCGCAGGCCAGACGCGACCACAGCACGGCCAGGGAATTGGTGGCATCCTGGGAAAAAAAAGCACCCACAAGAATGCAGCTCAGTCCCAGAACCAGGGTGATGAACACCATGAAAGGAATGACCACCAGCCATTTATAAGGTTGGTATAGCCATTTGAAAATCCGGTTCACGGGGTGGTCGGGCCCTCGGTTTGTTCAGGGGTGATTCCGGCCAGATCATGGGCATAGGAAGTAATATCTTCAGCCACAAAGGTTTTCAGGAGAAAAACCTGGTCATTCATGGATGAGGTGGCCGGCACCGGCTCCTCCCCGTTTTGTTCGAACAGTTTCAGCACCCGGGTGGATTCGTTTTCAAGAACAATGGTCAGAATCGGGGATGATGATTCCATGTCCGTTTTTTCTGTATCCGGCAAGAACCGCTCACAGGTGAGGTCGGACAGGGAATTCAGCAGGTCTGATACGGTTGTCGGGTCTGGAGAGGTACCGTCCTGGTAATTGAAAACCGTTTCTGCGTCCGGGGTATCATCGCCTGCCGGCTCCCGGGCGGTGAGAACCACCTCTTTTTCAGGGGTTTGAATGGTGATGGCCTTGATATGGGCTTCCTGGAATGTCAGCACCCGCCGGTCTCTGAATTCATCCAGGGATTTGTTGAAATGGGACCGAAAACTGTCGTTTGCCTGGTAAATGTTGGGGTCGTTTTCAAGCATCACAAAAGTATGGTTGAACGTGGGGGCGGTTTTGCCGATTTTAAGCGACAGAACCGGGGTCTCCCCATCAAAGGCGGTCACGGCCAGACGATGGGGGTTGTCAAGTTCATACCGGATGACATCCTGTTTTTCGGAGACCAGCGCGGACAGGGTCAGCCCGGAAATGACATCCAGCATCTGCCGGACGGCGGTGCTGTCTGCCGGATACGACTGTTCTGTCACCACCCACCCGGATTGCGTGCGAATGAAATCCAGTGTCTGATCTGTTTTTTTCACGGTCAGACGGTCAATTTTTTTTGTGTCCACGGCCGGCGGGTCCGGCAGGGTATAATGACGGCGGTCCTCCTTGTTCAGAACCAGATAGCCGGCCAGGGCCGCAATGATCAGTATCAGAATGAGATATTCTTTTTTCATGGCAGCATGTCCTTTACGATTTGAACTGATTGGCAATTCTTTTCCGCCGGGCTTTTCCGGCCGCCCAGACCATCACGCCGAAAATAAAGACCAGTACCGGCAATCCAGCGATGTTCAGGGTCTTGATCACACCCCGGACCATGGGGGAGGTGTCGGCAAGGGGGTTGAGGGTCTGCTGTTTGCTCCGCATGGCGGCAATCTCGTCATTGCCGTTCAAATGGTCGATGGCGTTTAAAATAAATGTTGCATTGGTGGTCCGGCCTTCCGGGTCCAGCATGTTGTCCATCAGCATCTGGGAACACCCCAGCACGAATATTTTGCCTGGCCGGGAGGTTTCCAGCATCCGGTTTTCAGCGATCACTTCCGGGGAGTCCGCCGGAGTTGCCGGATCGGCCTCACTTGGATCTGTTTCCACGGGTGCTGCTGTTTCAGTATCATCGGCTGCGGCCTCTACTGGGTTTTCAATATCGGCTTCCCCGGTTTCTTTTTCAGGGATGGGTTTGTCTTTGAAATAGCTGGTAAAGGTCCCTTCCAGCAGCCAGGCCAGATCATAACTGTCCATTTCCTCATCAGATTCAGGCGGTGAGATGAACATGGGGTTCAGGTTGATATCGCCTTGCATGAGCCAGGATTCTTTTGAACTGCTCAAGAGCCGGGTGGCGGTCACATCGCCGGATGCCGTGCTCTCCGGCACAAGGGATACCGGAGAGGCCTGCATGGCGATGATTCCTTTGATGTTGTGCATGAAAGAGGGCGTGTTGTTGATGGTATCTTCCTTGAGCATGGGCGCAAAATAGATCACCTGCTCTCCGCCTTCCCGGGGCTGGTGTTTATAAGCGGCTTTGTCCATGACATACGCCGGTGTCATGGTGATGCCGTAATGGGCCAGCAGCTTTTCCAGCCCGGTATCCAGGGGGATGTACTGGGGCATGCCCATGCCGCCCCGGGGCATGATCTCGTTGAACGCGTCACTGAAAAATGCGATATTGGTGCCTTTCATCAGCGCCTGA
Organism: Desulfotignum sp.; assembly: GCA_011389835.1. GTDB lineage: Bacteria > Desulfobacterota > Desulfobacteria > Desulfobacterales > Desulfobacteraceae > Desulfotignum. The sequence goes on from JAABTO010000020.1 coordinate 20,785, forward strand.
TCAATCTGGAACAGCGCATAATCGGAAAACGGTTCCGTGGGCTTGGCAATGATCAGGCAGTTGAGACCGTCGGGAATTGTCTGGTCTTTGAGAGCGATCTGCCGGATGTTGTACCGGTTGGACAACAGATCGTTGAACACCTGCATCCCGCCGCCGGTGCCCCCCTGCATCATGGCCATGCGGTCCGGGCCCAGGGTCGGGGCGCCGTGATCCGCCAGATATCCGATATCCTGGTTGATGCCGATCATTTTTTCCAGGATGTCCAGGATATCCTGTTCCAGTGTTTCCGGATCCGCCATCTGATAGGTGGTGCCGATGATGGGCAGGTCCACGGCAGTGATGAGCGGCAGACTGGCTGACTGATCCTGATAGGTCAGCACCAGTCCGGCCGCCCCCTGGCCGGCCTGGATATTGTTTTCCGGCATATCCGGCCAGGACAGGGCCATCAAGTCGTATTTTTTTCCGATGTCGGTGAGGGTCTGTTTGTCGGTGATGTCCTGGTGGGTGAACGACAGTATGTTCCGGCTTTTGGCATTGATATCGTCAATGGTATTTGTCACGGTTTTTTTCAGCTCCGGCAGGTCATTGAGTCCGATCAGCGGGGCGATGTCGTCCAGCGAAGAAGATAAATACAGGGTGGCTTCAATCGTGTCTTCCAGGCGCAACAGGGCCGAGACCTTGTTGTTGAGTTTCTGGATGGCGGTGGTCAACCGGTATTCCAGACCATCCGTGGAAGTGACGGCATTGATTTTCTCGATGAGATCTCCATGAATGAGCACCATGCCCATGTATACGTTCTGAAATTTGAGCTCGTCATTTTCCATGATCCGGATCTGGATGGGGGAGATGCCGTAGCTTTTGGCCAGCTTTCGGTTCTCCACGGCCCTGGCGCTCAAATCCCCTTCTTCGGAGGATACATTGTAGAATTGGTAATTGAACAGGCGGCCGGCTTTGGCCGCATATTCATCGAGCAGATCCTTGAGGTACCGTTCTGTATTGTTGTGGGGGGCGGGCAGGTTTTTGGAAAAAAACACCTTGATGCTCAAGGGTTCAGACAGGGTGGCCACCGCTTTTTTACTGGCATCGGACAGGGAAAAAATTTTGTTGGCTGTCAAATCGGCTCTGAAAAAAAGGGTCAGACCGGCAAGGTTCACCAGAACGATGACGGCCATATATAACAAAAATTTAATATAATTTTCTTTGAAAACTCCCATGACGCCTCCTTAGTTTTTTTCCTGCATCACCAGGTGGGTGGAAAAGAGAAAAATGGATATCAGGCTCAGAAAATAGATGATGTCCCGGGTATCCAGGACCCCTTTGGAAAAATTGGCAAAATGGGTATTGGCCCCGATATATTCAATGAATGTTACAATTTTGGGAGGCATGAAAAACAGCATCCGGTTGATGATGGTCAACGTGAAGCACAGCGCGCATCCGATAATGAATGCGATGATCTGGTTGCGGGTCAGTGCGGATGCGAACAGTCCCATGGCGCAGTAGGCACCGGCCAGAAAGACGGCCCCGATATATCCCCCGGCCACCGGGCCCCAGTCCAGATCCCCGATAAAGGAGATGAATACCGGATAAGACAGGGTGGGCACCAGCATGGTGCAGGTAAACAAGGTGGCGGCAAGAAATTTCCCCAAAGCGATGTGGACAAAGGATACCGGCAGGGTCAGCAGGGTTTCATAAGACCCCACGTTTTTTTCTTCCGCAAACAACCGCATGGTGATGGCAGGTACAAAAAATGAGAACACCATGGGCAACAGTGCGAAAAAATCCCGCAGGTCCGCCCGGCTGTATATAAAAAAGGTGGAAAAGAAAAACCATCCGGTGACGATCAGAAACAGAGCGATCACAATATAGGCAATGGGGGAGATGAAATAATCCTTGAACTCTTTCAATGCAATGATTTTGATTTGTGACATGATCAGGTGTCCTCCCGGGTCAGTTTCTGAAATATATGTTCAAGTGCCTGGGTCTCTTTGGTCAGTTCCATGATGATCCAGTCGGTTTCCCTGATTTTCAGATAGATGTCCGGCCGCACATCCCGGTCAGGCGAACCCTGGATCTCAAAGCGCACCAGGTCTTCCGCGTCCGGGGGCAGGGCGTTGACGGACAGGTTCAGATCCATGTCCGCCAGAAACTGCCGGGCGGTTTTCATGTCCGGACCTTTCAGGGCCAGGCGGATCAGATTGTCCTGAAGCGCCCCCTGCTTGAGCCGGGCCGTGGTGTCGTCCGCCACCACTTTCCCGTTGTGGATGATCACGATGCGGTCGCAGGTAGCTTCGGCCTCGCTGAGAATATGGGTGGAAAAGACAATGGTTTTTTCTCTGCCGATCCGTCGGATGATGCTTCGTATCTCTGCGATCTGGTTGGGGTCCAGACCGGAGGTGGGCTCATCCAGTATCAGGATTTCCGGATCCGTCATCATGGCATGGGCCAGCCCCACCCGCTGTTTGAGTCCTTTGGACAGGGTGGCGATGGGTTTGTGCATGATGTCGGACAACCCGCACAGGTCCGCCAGTGAATGAAACTGTTCCTGTTGCCGGGCCGGGTCGGTCAATCCTTTGAGATTTGCCACATAGGTCAGGTAATCATACACCAGCATGTTGTGGTACAATGGGGCGGATTCCGGCAGATATCCCATCATGGATTTAATTTTCAGGGTATCTTCGGGCATGTGTAAATCCTTGACCGAGATGCGGCCGGACGTGGGTTTGAAAAATCCGGTGAGCATCCGCAAAGTGGTGGTTTTGCCGGCGCCGTTGGGTCCCAGAAGCCCCAAAATTTCTCCGGGCCTCACCGACAGACTGATCTGGTCCACCGCACAGAAATCATTGTAGTATTTGGTCAGGTCTTGAATTTCGATCAATGCAACCTCCTTGGTTAAAAATCTTCCAGAACCCGGCTTTTATTCAGAAATGCCTGGAGATCTTCCGCTGTTTTCCGGGCCGCCAGAACCGCTTTGCCCAGATGCCGGCTGAACGGATCATCTTTGCCCAAGCTCTGGGCCACAGACCGGTACAGCTGTTCTCCTTTTTCAAAATGGGCCATCACATCGGCGGCCAGTTTCTTACGTTCTTCATGGCGGCGTTTTTCACTTTGAATCACGGACTCCAGCTTTTTGACCGCATATTCCACCAGCGCATCCCGGGGCATGTCAAAGGCCCTGGACACTTCACTGAGCGCATCCACGGTCCGTCGGCTCATGACATAGGTTTTCTGACGGCGGGGAATTTTTTCAAACTGGGGCAGCCGGATTGACCGGGCCAGCTTTTCCATGGCATCCATGTCTTCGATGATATGGTCGAACAAAGATTTCTGCTTGATGCCCATGTGAACCGCCACCAGTCCGATGGCATCGATGGCTTTCTGGGACAGCTTGAATGTCGCCCGGACAGACTGCCTTCCCCGCAGGTCCAGCACGGTTGGGCCGGTAGCGGGTGATCTGGTGGGTGTCATAAGGAATACCTCCTTTTATACTGCCCGCATTATTAAATCAGGTCATTCATAAAAGTAATGATAATTTATCGTAGCCGATGACTCTACAACAAAAACAAGCCCGGATCAACCATAAATTTGGCAGATTACCAAAATATCATCCGGACCGATTCCCGGGACAAAAGAACCATTCCCAGGCAGAGGCCGGCACCGGCGATCAGGAAAATCCGTTCCTTTCCACCGGGATTGAACGCGGGATCCGTGCGGTTTTCCGAATAGCACCGGGCAGTCATGGCCAGGCTCAGGTGATCGGCGGCCATTACGGTTTTTTTGAGCAAGGGAAGGGTGAGGGACCGGATTCGGCGCACCGGGTTTTTCCGAAAACTGCCGCACCGGGCATTGACGGCATCAGCTGTCTGTCCGGCCTGTGCCAGAATCAGGGGGAAAAACCGCAAAAACAGGCTGATCATGAGGCCCACCCGTTTTTCCGGAATAAAGGGAACCGGTGCCAAAAACCATTGGGCCGCGCTCTTTAGATCCGCCGGCCGTGTGGTGACGGCAAAGAGCATGCCGATCACCATGACCAGAAAAAACCTGGCTGCCACCAGGGTTCCCTGGGCCAGTCCCTGCCGGGTGATCTCAACATCGAGGATTGAGAAGACCGGTTCTCCGGGCACAGTGACCGCTCGGGCGGCCGCCATGATGATCAGCAGCAGGAGAAAGCCCTTCAGCCGGAGTATCAGGTGCAATAATGTCAAGCCCTGACTGCGGATCAGCGGATACAGCGCCAGAAAACAGATCAGACAGGCAAAGAACCCGGCAAAGAAAAGGGTCATGCTCAGCATGCACACCAGACCGGTCTTGACCCGGACATCCAGATCATGCAGGGCGGTGGTGCCGGCGTTGAAGGAAAAAAGGGTCAAGTCTGCCATGGGGGAGCCGTATATCCCATTCGGGAAAAACAGGGTTCTCTGATGCCAAATCGGTCCAGACATCCCAGCAGTTCTGCGGGGAACCCGTCCCGAACCAGATGGCCCTGATCATCCAGGATAAGCAGTCGGGAGGCCAGGGTGATCACTTCCTCCACATCGTGCGTCGCCACGATGATGGTCTGTCCGTCCCGGTTCAACCGGCAGATGGTTTCGACCAGGTGCCGGGATGACGGGTAATCCAGGTTTGCGAACGGCTCATCCAGAACAATGATTTCCGGATCCATGACCAGGATGCCCGCAATGGCCAGTCGGCGTTTTTCACCACCGGACAGGGTGGCCGGGTTCCGGTCTTTCAGATGGGACAGGTTTATGCGTGACAGGGTCTGATCCACTTTTTCACGGATTTGCGCCCGGGGCGTGTTCAGGTTTTCCAGGCCGAATGCCACCTCCTCTGCCACGGTATCACCCACGATCTGGGTGTCGGCATCCTGGAATACCATACCGATGGTTTTCCGGGTGAGCATCAGGTTCGCTGTCACCGGCCGGCCATACAGCCGTATGCCGCCTGATGAAGGGTGTTCCAGGGCATTGAGATGGCGGATCAGCGTGGTTTTTCCGGATCCGTTGGGCCCGGCCAGAAGAATGAATTCTCCGGCATAAACCTGAAAATTGATATCATGAATCCCGTTACCGCCGGCAAATTCATGGGACAGGTGGTCGATTTCCAGGATCGGATCCGGCATGATGGATTATTCCTTGAGCAATGGGCGGATTTTTTTGGCGATGATCACGGCACCTGCGAGTTTGACGGCATCCCCCAAAAGAAACGGGGCCAGCCCCATGGACACGGCCTGGCCCCAGGACAGGGAAAAAGCCAGTTTCAGCCACGGCACCCCGATGCTGTAAAGGACGGCGGAACCGGCGATCATGGCCAGAATATCCCGAAACCCTGTTTTTCCCAGAAAGCGGGACAGGGCACCGGTTACCAGGACCGCGGGCAGATATCCCAGCAAATACCCGCCGGTGGGGCCGAACAGTTTGCCGATACCGGACGTGCCGCCGGCAAACACCGGAAGTCCGGCCATGCCCACCAGCAGGTACACCGCCACGCAGGCCGTGCCCCAAACAGGTCCCAGGAGCAGGCCGGCCAGAAGGACGAACATGTTCTGTAATACAATAGGGACCGGTCCGATGGGAATGGCGATGAACGCACCCACGGATATCAGGGCCACGAACAATGCCGCATGAACCATGGGCCGCAAATTGTCGGTCTGGGACACCGCTGTGTTGGTTTCAGGCATGAAAACAGTCTCCGTAAATGATTTTATGCATCTGATGGCCGGCATCTTTCACCCAGAGGGTGCCGGCCTCATCCACATCCGTGGCAAGGCCTTCGATGATCTGATGACGGGTTTCCACCCGGACCCGGGTGCCGATGGTGCTGGTGCGCTGTTTCCACGCCGCCATGATGCCGGCGGCGTCCAGATGCCGGATCCGGTCCGAGAACTTCTGAATGAATTGTGCCAGAATTTCTTTTCTGGAAACTGGTCGGCCCAGGGCCTGGCTGATGGAAATGGCCTCAAATGCAGTGGAAGACGGGTCATTGTTGACATTGATTCCGATTCCCACCAGAAGATACCGGATCATGTCGGCCCGGGTTTCGATTTCAGACAAAAGGCCTGCCAGCTTTTTTCCTTCCAGCAGAAGATCGTTGGGCCACTTGACCCGGGTATCGAGTCCGAACAGGGCGTCCAACGTCAAAGACAGGCTCAGGGAGGCGGCAAAATTGTACAGATACGCCAGGCCCGGCGGGGCGTCCGGAGTCAAAATCAGCGTGATCCAAAGCCCGCCCGGATCAGACGCCCACCTGCGGTTGAGCCGTCCCCGTCCTTTTGTCTGGTGTTCCGCCACAACGCAGCTTAAATGGGGCGCACCCTTCCGGGCCAGTTCACGCGCCTTGTCCATGGTGGTGGTCACCTGGGGAAAGTAATGGATCCGGTCGGCCAGGGGCGGATCAAAGCAGGCCGGTAAAATCAGGTTTTCACGGTCTGACAGAAAATATCCTTTGGGACTGGACTCGATCGGGAGCCCATTTTTTTTCAGGGCGTGCATGTGTTTCCAGATCGCCACCCGGGAGATCCCGGTTAAATCACTGAGCTGGACCCCGGAAACGGGACGTCTCTTTTCTGTGTAAAGCCGCTCCAGAATGAGCTGCCGGATATGTGGTGTCTGGTTAACCATGATAGGGTTGAATGGTTAACAGAAAAACAGGGTTCCGTCAAGTTGAGATTTGTGACAGGTGGAATTTTTCAGGTTTTTCTTGAACCGGGGGGTGATCTGGTTTATAAGCCGGAGATGGTTGTAAAGGAAGAACAGATATGCAGGTCATCAGAAAAATACTGCCCCATGCAGCAGACTTCAAGCGGTTCTGGAAAGATGCCGGTCCGTTTGAATTTGCATTGACCAGTGCGGAATATCCCCCGGTGCTGCTGGCGCCCGAAGAATGGATTTTCGGGCATACGGCCCGCGATGTTCTTGAAGCGTTAATGGGGGGGGCTCCGGGAAAAATAAAGCTTGTCCGATCAGCGTTCAATCCGAAAAACACCCGAACCCTGCGGCCCGAAAACCTGATTCCATGGAAAATACAGCCGTTTCCTGAAGAATGGAACCACATGAGGTGTGATTTTTTTGTTCCTGAAGGCCACCTGACCCGGATGGTTGCGCAACAGGCGGCCGGTCATAAGGGTGCGGGCGATGAGGCCCGGCATCTGACAGCCGCGGTTTTTGATCTTTTGGAAAGGCATCTGGATGCCATGGGATATGTGCTTTTGAAACCCCGGGGGCATGGCCGGTATGCCGCCGTTCACGACTATCTGTCGGAATGGGAGGCGGATGAAGCCGCCGCCGGATTGGCCTAGCCGGTTTTCGCCGGTCAGACCTCGCGGCTGAGAATTTTGTCACACAGCATCTGTCTGTAGTTGATTCCCGCTTTCTGAAATCCTTTGGTGCCGTATTTCATGTTCCCTTCCAGCACCAGCAACCGGCCCCGGGATTCCACAATATCGATGCCCACATCATCCCATCCGCATTTCTCTGCGGTGGACAGTGCCAGTTCCAGTGCTTTTGCCGGTACCGGATCAAAACAGATTCGCCCGCCCTGGGAAATGTTGGTCTTGAACCTGCCTGCCGGCGCTATTCGCCAGTAGGCCAGCGCCACGTTTTTTCCGATGACGATCACCCGGATGTCGCGGTCCAGGGGCAGGTATTCCTGGATATAGGCGGGGTCTTTCCGGGCCAGATAAGCAGATAGATCCGCGGGATTGCGGATCAGAAAGACACCGTTGCCCCGGGCGGACCCCCGGGGGATCTTGGCGACAAACGGAAAGGAAAATACGGACAGGATGTCCTGTTTTTGACGGGGGCCGTAAAAAATCCGGGTCATGGGGTGTGGAATGCCTGTCATCTGAAACATGGCGGTCTGCCGGATTTTGTCCATGGCAAACGTGTAGGTGTGAAAACTGGGAAATGTGGGTTTTCCCATGGCATTGAACAGGCCGGCGTAAAAAGCGGTGGGGTAGAGGATTCGAGCGGCGGATAAGAGTCGCTGCTGCTGGTCGACCGTATAGTCAAAGAAATTGGGCCGGAATCCCACCGTATCGATTTGGGGACAGGTTCTGAGCCGGGCACCGATGGCCACCTGGCCGGAATGCGGCGGGGCGGGTCTAGAACCGGTCATATCCACGGGGATTTTTTTGCTGCCAACGCCAGGTGTCTGCGCACATGTCGTCCAGGGACCGGACGGCCTTCCATCCCAGTTCTTTTCTCGCCCTGTCCGGGTCTGCCCAGCAGGCCCCGATATCTCCGGGCCGCCGGGAAACGATTTCATAGGGAATGGGCCGGCCGCAGGCCCGTTCAAAACCCTGGATCATTTCAAGCACGGAATATCCTCTGCCGGTGCCCAGGTTGTAGATCCGAACACCGGGCTCGGCCATCAGTCTGGGCAGGGTCTTCACATGCCCTTCCGCCAGATCGGACACATGAATGAAATCCCGGACCCCGGTGCCGTCCGGCGTGTCATAATCATTGCCGAATACCTGAACCGAATCCAGGGCCCCAATGGCCACCCGGGCGATGCAGGGGACCAGATTGTTGGGTATGCCCAGAGGGTCCTCTCCGATTAGCCCGCTGGGATGGGCCCCCACCGGGTTGAAATAACGCAGCAGGGCGATGTGCCATGTTGGATCAGATACAAAGAGGTCTTGAAGGATCTGTTCGATCATCAGTTTGGTCCGGCCGTAAGGGTTGGTGACGGACAGAGGAAAATCCTCGGTGATGGGCAGGGTCTCAGGGTCTCCATACACGGTGGCGGATGAGGAAAAAATGATTTTTTTTACGCCGGATTCAATCATGACCGACAGCAGATTCAATGTGCCGGTGACATTGTTGTGAAAATAGGTCAGCGGCATGGCTGTGGACTCACCCACCGCCTTGAGGCCGGCAAAATGGATCACCGCATCCGGCCGGTGCCGGGAAAAAATCCGGGTGAGACCCGCTTTGTCCAGCAGGTTCTGTTCAAAAAAATCAAGGGGTCTGCCGGTGATTTCCCTTACCCGGTTTATTGAGGCTTCAGAGCTGTTGCACAGGTTGTCCACCACCACCACATCATTGCCCTGGTTCAAAAGTTCCACACAGGTGTGGCTGCCGATATATCCGGCCCCACCGGTGACAAGTATTTTCATTGCGTCATTCCCGCCGGCATGTTATTATTATCATTTTTAAAGGTATTCTTTGCAGAAATCCAAGTGATTTGCAAGGGGATTCCAAAAAAACGGCAGAAACGAAAACCGCTAAACATTGACAGGCCCGGACACGGTGATTAATGTAAAGTCATTCAGGCAGGCATAACCTGAATTTATCAAACCATAAGGAGAGATTAACAATGATTGAATTGACAGATCCTGCAAAAGAGCAGATAGACAACTATTTTCAGGGAAAAGAACCGACTCCGATTCGAATTTTTCTCAATTCCGGCGGCTGAGGGGGGCCTTCTCTGGCCATGGCTCTGGATGAGCCTAAAAATTCGGATGACAGCTTTGACGTGAAAGGACACAAATTTTTAGTGGACAAGGATTTCATGGAGAAAGCGGAACGGATCAAGATTGACTTCACCGGCATGGGGTTTCACCTGGACTCCAACATGGATCTTGGCGCAGGCGCAGACGGGTGTGGCGGCTGTTCCGGGTCGTGCAGTTAATCATAAATATATAGAATACCTAAAAAGGTGTGCGCTTAAAAACGTGCACCTTTTTTGTTTCAATCCACGGACCGTACCACAAGAAGCGTGCCTGACCGGATAAAAATCTGTGCACAGGATGCTGAAAAAAAATTGCTGATCCCCAGTGTGTTGCCCATCACCAGGGTTTGATTTTCGAGCGGATATGACAGACCTTTGAGGGTGACTCCCTGGACCGTGGGGGTCAAGGGAATCAGAGACACCAGATCCCCGGGGGTTCCCGTCAGATCCACCCGGTTTTTCACCACACAGATCTCATTTTTTTCATCCATGATTCTGGCTGAAATGCCCGCATCCGCCAGAGACATCAGCAGCAGAATGTTTGCCAGTGTATGATCCAGGCGGGTGCCGGTGGCGGCCAGCAGGGTGATGTGAGTGGCACCTTGCGCCTGTGCGTAGTCCACACAAAGGGCCATGTCGGTTTTGCTTTTTCGGCTGGGGTGGGACTGGATCGGTACCCTGTTTTTCCGGAAAAAATTTAGCGTCTCCGGATCGATGGAATCCAGATCCCCGACAATCACATGGGGCAGGTATCCGGTTTTTTTCATGTGTTCGGCCCCACTGTCTGCAGCGATAATCAAGTCCGCTGTTTTCAGAAGGGCCTGGATCTGAAGCGACCAGGAACGGGTCCGGGCCGTATCGAGTCTGCCGCCGCCAATGATAATGCAGTTCATGGCCGTGTTCATACCATGAAAAACCGGGTTTGAAAACCGGAATCTGTATCTTGCCTTGACACCGGAAAACCAAACCTATAATTACTGTGCATATGCGTGCGCCCACCACTATAAACCGGTATATTTTCAGAGAATTTTTTCCGCCGTTCGGAATCAGTCTGTGTTTTCTCACCTTTGTGTTTCTGATGACCCGGATTCCGGAAATCATGAATCTGGTGGTCAATTACAACGCGGATCTGATGGCTGTGCTGCTGATGATTTTGTTTACCCTGCCCCGGTTTCTGGAATTTACCATTCCCATGTCCGTGATGGTGGCCGTGCTGTTGATATTTGTGCGCATGTCCGTGGAAAATGAAATGACT
>JAABTO010000397.1 GCA_011389835.1 Desulfotignum sp.
AGGTACGCAAAGGCAAGGTGACCGGCACGGTCCGGCCGGTGCATCTGGGGCGCACCACCCATGTCTGGGATATCACCATTGAAAATGACGCCGGGGAAAAGGTGTGCGTGTCACGGCTCACCATGGCGGTGATGCCGGTGGTGGCGCCGCCATCGAGCACACCTGCCTCAAGCAGGTGATATTTGACAAAAAAATGGATGTGGCCGCAGCAGCCGGCGGCATTGTGGACATTGTATTCAACGGAGTGAAACAGCATGGATGAAAAGGGTATTGATGCGGTTTTAGCGGACGCGGCCGGACAAAACAGATCCGCCCTCACGGAAGCGGGGGCCAAACAGGTTTTCAGGGCCGCAGGCATGGCCGTGGTGCAGGAGATGGTGGTAAACACCGCACAGCAGGCAATGGATGCGGCCTGCGAACTGGGTTTTCCCGTGGTTCTCAAGGCAATGGGTGAAAAGATACTGCACAAAACCGAGGCCGGTCTGGTACACACGGGGCTGGCCACGGCTGAACAGGTGAACACGGCGGTACAGCAGATGACGGTCCGTGCCGGCAAAGACCTGGAAGGGTTTCTCGTGCAGCCCATGATCCAGGGGAAGCGGGAGCTGGTGGCGGGTATGTTCAGAGATCCCCAGTTCGGTCCGGTGATCATGTTCGGGTTAGGGGGCATTTTCACCGAAGCGCTTGAAGCGGTGGTCTTCAAAATCGCGCCCCTGGACGAGGCGGACATGGACGACATGCTGACCTCTTTTCCAGGAGCGGGGCTGCTCAATGCGTTCCGGGGAGAGGCAGCCTGTGATGCACAAATGGTGAAGGCAGTGTTGAAAGGCCTGTCAGATCTGTCCCTTTCCCGGCCTGAAATCCGGGAAATCGATATCAACCCGTTGATTATTTCGCCGGACGGCCGCCCGGTGGCGGTGGACGGTCTGATTACTCTGCAGACGCCCCAAAAACCAGTAACATCCGGGCCGCCGGTGGACCTGAAAACCCTGCGGTCCTGTTTCTATCCCCGGTCCATCGCTTTTGTGGGGGCATCGGCCACGGTCGGCAAATGGGGACACATGCTGCCCACCAACACCCTGTCCCGGGATTATAAAGGACGGATATTTCTGGTGAATCCCAAAGGAGACCCCATCATGGGGCGCCCGGTGTTCCGGTCGGTAGCCGAGATTCCCGAAGATGTGGATCTGGCCGTGGTGACGGTCCCGGCCCGGTATGTGAAAGGTCTGATTCCGGACCTGGCGGCCAAAAACGTTAAAGGAATGCTGCTGGTCACATCCGGATTCCGGGAAGTGGGAGAAACGGGCGCAGCCCTGGAAAAAGAGGTGGTGGATGCGGCGGCCGCCGCCGGTATCCTGGTGCTGGGGCCCAACACCATGGGCATGTGCAATCCCCATGCACAGTTGTACTGCAGTGCGGCCCATGCCTATCCGGTGCCGGGTTCGACGGCCCTGGTGTGCCAGTCCGGAAACATGGGGACCCAGCTGCTGGCGTTTGCCGAGCAGCAGGATATCGGCATCCGGGCGTTTTCCGGGTCCGGCAACGAGGCCATGGTGACCATCGAGGATTATATGGAGGCGTTTGAGGCCGATGCGCTGACCCGCACCGTGGTCCTGTATATCGAAAGCGTCAAGCACGGCCGCCGGTTTTTCAACAGCGCAAAGCGGGTGTCACAGAAAAAGCCGGTGGTGGTGCTCAAGGGCGGACGAACCGAAATGGGCCGGCAGGCAGCGGCCAGCCACACCGGCGCCATGGCCTCGAATACCAAAGTGTTTGATGCGGCCTGCCGCCAGGCCGGCATCATCCAGGTGGACCAGCCCCTGGAACTGCTGGATTTGTCTGCGGTGTTTTCTTCTCTGCCCCTGCCCGAGGGCAACCGGGTGGGCATCATGACGTTGGGGGGCGGCTGGGGCGTGATCGCCACGGACCTGTGCACGGAACACGGGCTGGTCGTGCCGCCGCTGCCCGATGACATCGTTGACCGGCTCAACCGTCTGCTGCCGGATTTCTGGAGCCATGGCAACCCCGTGGATCTGGTGGGAGAAGGGAACCCGGACATTCCCAAAAAATGTCTGGAAGAGCTG
>JAABTO010000398.1 GCA_011389835.1 Desulfotignum sp.
TCGGAAAAATAACCGCTGTGGATGCTGTGTCATTTTCCATTGACCAGCCCCAGATGGTAGGTGTGATCGGCCCGTCCGGGGCCGGCAAATCCACGCTTCTTCGCATGATCAACCGGCTCACCGATGCCACCCGGGGATCCATCCGGATCAATGACCGTGACATACTGCAGCTTTCCGGCAGCGAAAAACGGCGGTGGCAGCGGGACTGCGCCATGATTTTCCAGCAGTTCAACCTGGTGCCCCGGCTGAACGTGGTAACCAATGTGCTCATGGGCCGGCTCAACGGCCACAGCACCATCAAGAGCCTGTTCAGTATCTTCGGCAGGCACATGGTGGATGAAGCCCTGGCCGCCCTGGACCGGCTGGGAATTGCGGACCAGGCCCTGCAGCGGGCCGAAACCCTTTCCGGGGGACAGCAGCAGCGCGTGGCAATTGCCCGGGCCCTGATGCAGCAGCCCAAAATGGTGCTGGCGGATGAACCCATCGCCTCCCTGGATCCGTTGAGCGCGGAAAAAGTGATGACCGCTCTGCGGGAGATCCGGGACCGGGACCATCTGACCGTGCTGTGCAACCTGCACACCCTGGATACGGCCAGAACCTATTGTGACCGGGTGATCGGCATGCTGGAAGGCCGCATCGTGTTTGATGATGTGCCGGAAAAGCTCACTTCGTCGGTAGTACGTGATATTTACGGGGCAAACGAGGAACTGAATGAATCAGTGACCTCCACCTCGATAGTCACGCCGGTCAGAAATCGGAGCAACACCCGGCTGACACCGGCCATGGCCGCCTTGAACGCCGGTTGATCATCAAGTTGATCGCCTGGTGGATCTGATACGCAGAAGCGGTAAAGTGTTTATAACCGCTGTGAGGCCACCCGAGACCAACCGTTTTCCAGCTTGACAATAGCACTGGTATTTCTGACAATGCACACTCATGAATTTTCAGACAAGGAGAATGCCATGGCCGTCATTGAACGCACACATGCCCTGGAAGGCCTGGACGGTATCAAAGACCTGTTGATTCATACAGACACCTTTTATTGATGGTAAAGATCATTGCGCATCGCGGTGCATCCTTTCAGGCACCCGAAAACACCCTGGCAGCTGTGAATCTTGCATGGGAATTGGGTTCGGCGTTTGTTGAAGTAGATGTTCATCTGTCAGCGGACCATAAAGTGATGGTATGTCATGATGATATGGTATCTAAAAGTGCCGGAGAAAAACCGGTCATTTCTCAAACGCATTCCAAGGACCTGCGCAAACTGGACGTGGGATCATGGAAACGTGCTGTATATAAAAACGAAAGAATACCCTTTCTGGAAGAGGTCATTGCCACCATTCCGGAACAGGGCAAACTGATTGTGGAGATCAAATGCGGGCCTGAAATTCTGCCGGTTCTCCAGCAAATCGTTGCACACAGCCCCCAAAAAGACCGGTTGATATTTATCAGTTTTGGATGGGAAACCATTTCAGCGGTTAAAAACCGGTTTCCCGACCATCTTTGTTACTGGGTAAGTGAAGACAAAACAGATTTGTCAGATAAAATCAAGGCGTGTGCAGATAACGGGCTCGACGGCATTGACCTGTATTATAAACTCATTGACGCTGAAATGATTGAACAGGCGAATCAATCCGGACTGGAAGTCCTGTGCTGGACCGTCGATGATCCGGTAGAAGCCCGGCAATTGATTGATCTGGGGGTAACCGGAATTACAACAAACAGACCTGCCTGGCTGAAATCAAATGTCACCCGGGGGTCTTTCATGGGGTAACAGGAAGCACGGGGCGAAACCACATCATGGAACAGCAGGTGGGAAAAGCGGTCCGGACAGATGTGATAAAAACCGCTCCTTTTCAATGTTGTCTTTTAAAAATCCCTATGCTATTGGGTCTATGCCATCAACAAAAAAACCTTCCGGCCTGTTTTCAAGTCAGACCGGGAAAGGAAGGTGCCATGAAACCCGGGGTTAAACATATGATCGGGCTGCTGTTTGCTGCCTGCTGCCTGCAACTGTCTGGCTGTTCATCTTCGCCCATGGAACAGATGGTCATCAAAGGCTCCACCACCATGGCACCCAT
>JAABTO010000399.1 GCA_011389835.1 Desulfotignum sp.
CGCCAGCTGGCACGGATGGCCCGGCGCGCCCAGACCGGGGTCGCCCGGACCGGATCGAACATCGATTCCGGCAGCGGAGAGATCGTGGTGGCGTTCTCCACGGCCACCCGCATCCGCCATTATGAGCCCCGGACCATTGTCCCGATGCCGAGACTGAATGAAGACCTTCTGAACCCCGTGTTTCAGGCTGTTGCCGAATGCACTGAAGAAGCTATCCTCAACGCCCTGGTCATGGCGGCGACCACGACAGGATTCAACGGGCGGACCATATATTCTCTGGCGGATTTTCTGGAAACACCTTAAATTCCATCGGCCTGTATAAAAGCCGGCCCATCCATTTGCCCCAACTTGACTTATGCCACATTGTGGTAATTCTAATGGATAATGCCATATCTGTCCGGACGCAGGAAGCTGCTGCGTTTGCCCGTGTGGCAGGGACTTTGTTATGCTGGGGAGGTCAGGTCATGCATGAAATCCAGGCCGGTGAATCCATACAAAGGATTGTTTCGTTAAAAAATCTTTTTGGCAAAAAGGGCAAAAACAACACGAAACAGCATCCGGGGCTTCATGACATTCCTTCCCGGTTCAGGGAAAAAATCGTTACTCCGGAACAGGCCCTTTCTGTAATCAAGCCGGGCAACCGCATTTTCGTGGGCACAGGATGTGCCGCACCCACCACGCTGATGTATGCGCTGGAACACGTGAAACTGAACCTGGAAGATGTCAAACTGTATCATTTTTTCACTCAAGGGGCTGTGTTCTGTGAAAACGGCCGGCCAAAATCCCGATTCCATCATAACTCCTTTTATGTCGATCACGACATGGCGGCGCTGATTCAACAGGGCAATGGCGATTATATTCCAATTTCCATGGCCCGGATTCCAGGATTGATGGAGGCCGGCGGACTGCCGGTTGACGTGGCCGTGATCCAGGTGTCGATGCCGGATTCATCCGGGTATGTCAGTTTGGGCATCTCCTGCGATATCACGCATACAGCGGTCCAGAAAGCAACCTATGTGATTGCGGAACTGAACCCGGACATGCCCCGGACCTGGGGGGAGACATCCGTATCCATTGACCGGATCGATAAAGCCGTTATGGTGAACAGGCCGGTGACCGAATATCATTTCCCTTATGTGGATCCGTCTGTGGCCCGTCAAATCGCGGAATATGTCTCCAGAATCATTGAAGACGGGTCCACCCTTCAGATCGGTCCGGGAGAAATTCCGAACGCGATGGTGAAACACCTTTCCGGCCGCAGGAATCTGGGAATTCATTCAGATGTGATCACCGATTCTGTGATCGATCTGATTGACAGCGGCATGGTCAACGGCAGAGAAAAAACCATCCATAAAGGCCAGGTGATTGCCAGCTACGGTCTGGGGACCCGAAAGCTCTATGACCGGATACACAACAATCCGCTGTTTTCGTTTCACCCCATCGAATATGTGTGTGACCCGCTGATTCTTGCCAAAAACAACAAGTTCGTATCCATCACCCAGGCCCAGGGGGTTGATCTGATGGGCCAGGTGTGTTCAGACCGCTTTAACGGCGAGCTGTCCGGCGGCATTTCAGCGCAGCCGGAATTTATCCGTGGTGCGGCGTCCTCCCCCCGGGGACGGCCCATTATCTGTCTTGCTTCCACAACCGATGACGGCAAACATTCCCGGATAGTTCCGTTTTTCAGAAAAGGGGAAGGCATCACCATCCCGCAGTCAGATGTACACTATGTGGTCACTGAGTGCGGCACCGCTTATCTGTTCGGCAAATCCATCAGTGAAAAAGCACTCGCACTCATCGAGGTGGCCCATCCCTCTTTCAGACCGTGGCTCCTGGAAGAAGCCAAACGATCCGGGTATCTGAGGCAGGATCAGGATTTGAAATGTAAAAATGACGGTACCCAGGAGTGCCGGTATCCCCAGGGACAAGACAAGGAAATCGTGCTCGGTGGCCAGACCCGTATGGTGGTGCGGCCGTCAAAGGCAAGCGATGTGACCGGACTTCAGGATCTTTTTTACAAACTGCCGCCCAAAGATGTCTATACCCGGTTTTTCCGTCACATGAAACGGTTTTCCATTTCT
>JAABTO010000400.1 GCA_011389835.1 Desulfotignum sp.
CTTTGATTTTCTTTGATTTTCTGATTAATTCAAACAAAACACAATTTTCCTTCTCCATGCCAGCATATCAAGGGTTTCACAACTTTAATTGTGATTTTCATAAATGGTCTTGCATATTTACAATTTGATTGGTCAATAGTATAGTCCACATTTAAAAATTAACCTGATTTTTCAAAATATCATGCCATTTTCCTCAACACAGAAACACGATTGTCCTGACAGGCCGGTCATCGGTATCACCATGGGAGACCCCTTGGGCATCGGCCCGGAAATCCTGGTGAAAGCCCTGCACAGCCATGAACTTCACAACGTTTGTGTCCCTGTGGTCCTGGGAGATCCGGATGTCATTCAGACCGCACTTTTCCGGTTTTCCATCCCGTTGACACTCCACCGGATCGATCACCCGGCACAGGGGAAAAATGAGCCTGGATTTCTGAATCTGATGGCTGTATCGGATTTAAAGCTGGACATGTCTGCCCTGCCGTCCATGACGCCCGCCATCGGACAGGCCATGGCCGATTATATCCATACAGCTGTTGATATGGCCATGGCCGGTCAGATCGATGCCATGGTCACCGGCCCCATCACCAAAACCGGACTAAAAATGGCAGGGTCATCTTTTCACGGACATACCGAATTGATCGCTCATCAGACCGGTACCCGGAAATTTGCCATGATGCTGGCCGGAGAAACCCTGAAAGTCGTGCTGGTGACCATCCATATGCCCCTGGCCCGTGTGCCGGCATCCCTGACCCGGGAAAAAATTCTGGAGACCGTCCATTTGACAAACACGGACCTGAAAACCCGGTTCAATGTGCCAGAACCTCGGCTGGCCGTGGCCGGGCTGAATCCCCATGCCGGGGAAGACGGTCTTTTCGGAACCGAAGAACAACAGATCATCATCCCGGCTGTCCGGGCCGCCCGGGACCAAGGCATCGATATTCAGGGCCCGATGCCGCCGGATACGGTATTCAATCATGCCATCCGCACCGGTTGCGATGCCGTGGTATGCATGTACCATGACCAGGGACTGATTCCTTTCAAATTGATCCATTTCAAGGACGGTGTGAACATCACCCTGGGACTGCCCGTTATCCGGACATCCGTGGACCACGGCACTGCCTATGATATTGCCTGGAAAGGCCAGGCCGACCCCGCCAGCATGGTGCAGGCCATCAGAACAGCGGTGTTCCAGGCCCGGCATCGAACAGACCGGACAATGGCGCATGAGTGACATCATTATTCAGGGGGCCAGGGAACACAACCTGAAAAATATCGATGTTCGGATTCCCAAAAACCGTCTCATTGTAATCACGGGCCTGTCCGGATCCGGCAAATCCACCCTTGCCTTTGATATCCTGTATGCCGAAGGCCAGCGGCGGTATGTGGAATCGTTGTCCACCTATGCCAGACAGTTTCTGGGACAGATGGCCAAACCGGATGTGGACAGCATTGACGGGCTGTCTCCGGCCATTGCCATTGAACAGAGAACTGCGGGTCACAATCCCAGGTCCACCGTGGGCACCATCACGGAAATCTATGATTACCTCCGGCTGCTGTTCGCCCGGGTGGGAACCCCCCATTGCCATCAATGCGGCAACCCCATTGAACCCATGACTGTTGATCAGATCAGCGACCAGATCCTGACCCTGCCCGAAGATACCCGGATAATACTTCTGGCGCCGCTGATCAAAAACCAGAAAGGACGGCATGAGGCTGTTTTCGCCCGGATGAAAAAAGACGGGTTTGCCCGGATGCGGGTGGACGGAGTCATCTGCAGAACCCGGGACATTCCGGTTCTGGAAAAAAACAAAAAACACACCCTGGAGGTGGTGGTGGACCGCCTGATCATCAAACCGGGTATTGAAAAACGGTTGAATGATTCTCTGGAGCTGGCCCTGAGCCTGTCTAAAGGCCCTGTCATTGTGCTGGATATGGACAGAGATCAGGACCTGCTGTTCAGCGATACCGCTTCCTGCCTGACCTGCCATATCAGTTATCCCCCGTTGACGCCGGCCGGTTTTTCTTTTAATTCCCC
>JAABTO010000146.1 GCA_011389835.1 Desulfotignum sp.
GTGGCCGGGGTGGCCCATGAAGTGAACAACCCGGCCACCACGTTGATGCTCAACGCCCCGAACCTGAAAAAATCGTTTGAAGCCTTTCTTCCGGTGCTGGATGATCACTTTGCCCGGCACCCGGACATCCGGGTCTGCCATATGGCGTATCCGGATCTGCGCCACCGCATTCAGCGCATGCTGGCCGCCATACTGGATGCATCCACCCGGATCAAGCAGATCATCACCGATCTCAAGGATTTCTCCCGGCCGGCCGACACCCGGACCCCGTTTCCCGATCCTGAAATCGATGTAAACCAGGTCGTGAAAAAAGCCATGGATCTGACCCATCCCACTCTGAAAAAAATAACGCCCCATGTCTCTGCGAATTACGGCAGTCACCTGCCGGCAGTGGCCGGAGATTTCCAGAAACTGGTCCAGGTGGTGATCAACCTGCTGATGAATGCGGGCCAGGCCCTGGAAAACAAGGACCAGTCCATCACGGTGGTCACTTCTGCCAACCGGCACAAAAATATCGTTACCATCGAGGTGATTGACACCGGTCCGGGCGTGCCCCCGGACATGCTGGAAAAAATCATCGATCCGTTTTATACTACCCGGAGGGATGACGGGGGGACCGGCCTGGGACTGTTCATTTCCGAAAAAATCGTATCCGACATGCAGGGCGTGCTGGAACTGGCTTCAGACCCCGGACAGGGACTTTGTGCCAGGATCGTCTTGCCCTGCACGGAAAAATAATTTATAAAAAAACACATGGAACCCTCGACAATGGACAAACCGATCCTGGTGGTGGATGATGAGCCCGAAATTCTGATGGCCGTGGACACCACTTTGCGCATGGCCGGATTTGACCACATTGTCACCATCAACGATGCCAGGGATGTGATCCGCCACATGGAGCGGGAAATTCCAGGCCTGATCCTGCTGGATCTGAACATGCCGCACATCAATGGGGGCCGGCTGCTCAAAATCATCCGCAAAACCTGGCCCAGGATTCCGGTGATTGTCCTTACCGGCACCATCGAGGTGGACACGGCGGTGAAATGCATGAAAATCGGTGCCATGGATTATGTGCTCAAACCGGTGGAGGAAGAGCGGCTTGTCACGGCAGTCAAACAGGCCCTGGCCATGGAAGAAACCGGAATCACCGGCAAAAAACTCCTGCATCAGGACCTGTTCGCCCAGATCAAGAATCCGTCCGCCTTTCGCCAGATCATCACCCAGGACAAAAAAATGCATTCCATCTTCCATTATGTGGAAGCCATTGCCCCATCATTGCAGCCGGTGCTTGTCTGCGGTGAAACCGGGGTGGGAAAGGAACTGGTCGGCCAGTGCATCCATGATCTGAGCGGACGCAAAGGCAAACTGGCCGGCCTGGATGACAATGTATTTTCCGACACCTTGTTCGGACATGTGCCCGGGGCCTTTACCGGTGCGGACAAGGCCCGGTCCGGACTGATCGAACAGGCAGCCGGCGGCACCCTGCTGCTCGATGAAATCGGGGACCTGGCTCTCACTTCCCAGGTCAAGCTGCTGCGCCTGCTCCAGGAAGGGGATTATCTGCCCCTGGGCTCGGACAAAACCCGGCATTCCGATGCCCGGATCATCGCTTCCACCAACCAGGATCTCTGGGCCCTGGAAAAACAGGGCAAATTCCGCCGGGACCTGATTTACCGGCTGTCCACCCATACCCTGACCCTGCCGCCGCTGCGGGAACGGCTCCTGGATCTTCCCCTGCTGCTGGACCGGTTCGTGTGCCAGGCAGCTGCAGAACTGGACAAACCCATTCCGGACATCCCCAAAACCCTGATCGAACAGATGGAAACCTATCCGTTCAAGGGCAATATCCGGGAATTGAAATCCATGGTCCATGATGCCGTGTCCCGGTATGAGAAAGGCCCTATCACCGCTGATCTGTTCAAAGGCCTGGATGCCGCCGTAAAAGATGACACCCTGGACACCGCCGCACCCCCTTCCCTGGAAACCGACAAAGGTCTGCCGACCCTCAAGGAAGCCTCCAATCTTCTGGTGGAAAAGGCCATGGAACAGGCCGGCGGCAACCAGTCCGCCGCCGCCAGAATTCTGGGCATTTCCCAGCAGGCGCTGAGCAAGCGCCTGCAGAAAATTCGAAAATAGCCCTACAACCTGGGTTGTATCCACAACTTTTATTGTAATTTCTTTGCCATCCATTGCTGTGGTGGCACCATCCCATAATTTCACAACCCTTCACAACTTTTGTTGTAAAAAAACCGGAAACACCCGTCCTGAAGCTGTATATTTTTTTCCCATAAAATCAGATAGTTAAGCAATATTGCTCCATGGCACAAGGTTTGCAACTCTATCAATAGACAAAAACACGAACCCCTTGAGGGTACCGATTGAAACCGGTTTCTCAACATTTTCCCAAAAGGAGTGCACAAATGAAAGAGGTCAAAAACATTGGATGGCGCGTCACATTTGCCGGGCTGGGTATCAACCTGGCCTTGGGTATTCTGTATACCTGGAGCATTTTCAAGGAATCCATCAAAGAATCCATTGTGGCCGGGGACGGCCGGTTTGACTGGAATCTGGCTGCATTGAACGATCCGTATGCGGTGTGCTGCCTGGTGTTCGCCTTTGCCATGATCCTGGCCGGCCGGGTCCAGGACAAGACCGGTCCGAAGATGACGGCCATCCTGGGCGGGGTGCTCACCGGTTCCGGCCTGATTCTCATTGCATTTTCTTCGTCATGGATCGTCTGGATCCTGGGATTCGGCGTTCTCACGGGCGCAGGGCTGGGCTTTGGGTATGCATCTGCCACACCGCCGGCCATCAAATGGTTTCCCCCGGCCAAAACCGGCATGATCGCCGGGGTTGTTGTGGCGGGATTCGGCCTGGCATCCGTGTATATCGCGCCTTTGGGCTCCTGGCTGATCTCCCGGTTCGGCCTGAGCCAGTCCATGCTGATTTTCGGCGTGGCGTTTCTGGTGGTGGTCTGTGTCCTGGCCCAGTTTCTGATCAATCCTCCGGCCGGGTATGTGCATCCGGATGCCCGGGCCACGGCCACACGAGCGGCCGCACCAACGGGCATTGATTTCGCCCCGTCCGAGATGATGAAAACCGGCACGTTTTACAAGCTGTGGCTCATGTTCTGCGTGGGTTCCGGGGCCGGGCTGATGATCATCGGCAGCGTGGCCGGCATGGCCAAATCCGGCCTGGGAAATCTGGCCTGGATCGTGGTGGCGCTGATGGCCGTGGGAAATGCATCCGGCCGGATCATCGCCGGCATGGTATCCGACCGCATCGGCCGGGCCAACACCCTGTTCATCATGCTCAGTTTTCAGGCGATCATTATTTTTTCCCTGATGTTCATCGCACCGGGCCAGGTGATTCTGCTGGTGCTGGCCGCCACATTCATCGGATTCAACTACGGTACCAACCTGTCTTTGTTTCCATCTGTGACCAAGGATTTTTTCGGGCTGAAAAACTTCGGTGTCAACTATGGGCTGGTGTTTTCCGCCTGGGGTGTGGGCGGATTCATCTTCCCCCGGGTGTCCCAGATGATCGTGGCCCAGACCGGCAGCCCCCAGATGGCCTATATTCTGGCTGCGGCCCTGCTGTTGACCGGGTCCATGCTGGCCCTGATGACCAAGGCCCCGCAAACAAAGCCGGACACCCCGTTTCTGGGGATCCCGGTGCCGGAAAAAAACTGATTTTATCTGTGAACCTGTTGATGTAGATCTGAAAAGGAGCCCCGATTATGAGCGAATTCCTATTTCATGCCCCCGACGAATTTCGAAAAAACGCCTGGATCAAATCCATGGAAGAATATCAGGCCATGTACCAACAATCCATTGAAGACCCGGACACTTTCTGGGCCGGTATGGCGGACAACTTTTCCTGGGAAAAAAAATGGGACAAGGTCCGGGAGTACAACTATCACCTGTCCAAAGGCCCTGTCTCCATCAAATGGTTCATCAATGGCAAGACCAATATCTGCTACAACTGCCTGGACCGGCACCTGCCGGAACGACAGGACCAGACCGCCCTGATCTGGGAAGGCAACAGTGTGGGAGAAGATCTGACCATCTCCTATGGGCAGCTCCATGAAAAAGTGTGCCGGTTTGCCAATGCCCTCAAGGAAAAAGGCGTGGGCAAAGGCGACCGGGTGGCCATCTACATGCCCATGATTCCGGAACTGGCCGCCACCATGCTGGCCTGTGCCAGAATCGGGGCCATCCACTCCATCGTGTTCGGCGGATTTTCCGCCGAAGCGCTGGCCGACCGGATCGAAGACAGCCTGTGCAAGGTGCTGGTGACCACGGACGGGGTGATGCGCGGGGCCAAGGCAGTGCCGTTGAAAACGGCTGCGGACCGTGCCCTGGACTTGTGTGAAGAGCGGGGTCACCAGGTGGCGACCTGTTTTGTGGTGAAACGCACCGGCAATGACATCCCCATGAACCCGGACCGGGATATCTGGTGGCATGAGGCCGCCAATGCTCAGTCGCCTGAGTGTCCCGTGGAATGGATGGACGCGGAAGACCCGCTGTTCATCCTGTATACATCGGGCTCCACCGGCAAGCCCAAAGGGGTTCAGCACAATGTGGGCGGATACATGGTATATGTCGGCACCACGTTCAAGTATATCTTTGACTATCATGACGGCGACATCTACTGGTGCACTGCGGACATCGGCTGGGTCACGGGCCATTCCTACATTGTCTACGGACCTTTGTCCCAGGGAGCCACCTCCTTGATGTTCGAAGGGGTGCCCACCTATCCGGACCCGGGGCGGTTCTGGGCCACGGTGGACAAATGGCAGGTGAACCAGTTCTACACCGCACCCACCGCCATCCGGGCCCTTATGGCCCAGGGAGAGGAATGGGTGGAAAAATATGATCTCTCCTCCCTGCGGCTTCTGGGATCGGTGGGAGAACCCATCAACCCGGAAGCCTGGCGCTGGTACCACACCCATGTAGGCAAAGGTCGCTGCCCCATTGTGGACACCTGGTGGCAGACCGAGACCGGGGGCATCATGATCTCGCCGCTGCCCTATGCCATCGACCAGAAGCCCGGATCCGCCACCCTGCCGTTTTTCGGGGTCAAACCCGTGCTGCTCAACGAACAGGGAGAGGAACTGGCCGGTGCCTGCGACGGAATTCTGGCCGTCAAGGAACCCTGGCCCGGCCAGATGCGCACGGTGTATAACGATCACGACCGGTTCGGCAAGGTCTATTTCCAGATGTTTGACGGATACTATTTTGCCGGAGACGGGTGCCGCAGGGATGAGGATGGGTATTTCTGGATCACCGGACGGGTGGATGACGTGATTAACGTATCCGGCCACCGCATGGGGACTGCAGAGGTGGAATCCGCCCTGGTAAGCCATCCCCAGGTGGCGGAAGCCGCGGTGATCGGGTTTCCCCATGACATCAAGGGTCAGGGCATCTACGCGTTTGTCACCCTCAATGTCAGTGTCACGCCTTCCCCGGAACTGCTCAAGGAATTGAAAGTCCATGTCAGAGAAGAGATCGGCCCCATTGCCACCCCGGACATCATCAATTTTGCGGCGGGCCTTCCCAAAACCCGGTCCGGCAAAATCATGCGCCGGATCCTGCGCAAAATCGCCACCAATGAATATGACCAGCTCGGGGACATCTCCACGCTGGCGGATTCCGATGTGGTGGGCACCCTGATCGACAGCCACAAGGCCCTGGTCAAATAGTCACGGATCCATGCCGGACAGCAGTTCCGGCATGGATTTTCCCGGGAGCGGTTCCCGAACCGCTCCCGGCAGATCCCCTCATATTGTTTCCGTAAAAAATACAGCGAATTTGACATTTCCGGTCACTTAGGCAATGATTTGCCATGAACGACCGCCCAGATATCCATCACCGCCGAACCATCCATATACCGGGAAATGAAAAACAGCCGATCATTGTCCAGACCCTGAAACTGTCTGATATTCAGGCCAGGGTGTTTACCCCGGGACTCAAACCGGATGGACCATCCATGAGAAGCCGGATGTTTAAAGCCCGGATGTTTGATGTTCCTTTTTTATCTGAAGATGAACTGACCCGGGTCAACCGGTTCAAGGCCCTGAAAAAACAAATGGAATGGATCTGCGGGCGGTTTGCCATGAAACTCCTTGCCAGAGATATTCTGGATTCGGCCATCCCTCTGAATGAAATCCGGATTGACTATCGGGAAAAAGGAGCACCTTATCTGACACAGTTTCCGGAAATTCCCGTCTCTTTATCCCACAGCGGCGACTTTACTGCCGCAGCCATCACACTGGATACCAAAATGACATTGGGAATTGATATTGAAAAAATCGGAACCATGCCGGATCAGGGATTTATGAAAACCGCATTCACAGAAGATGAGATCCGTCACATGCCGGCACATGCCCGGGCGGTTTTCCATCACTGGACCCTGAAAGAAGCATTTTTAAAATTTCTGGGACTGGGATTTAACGAGAGCCTTCACCATGTGGCGGTCATCAAGGATCGGATCTATCATTGCGGAATAACCCAGGCCGTTCATACCTGGTCATGCTTTCCGGATGACCGGTATGTGCTGAGCCTGGTATACGGCAGAAAAAAATGAACCGGGAAGCCGCCCGGAGAAAGCGTCCCGGTTCAGGTCAAAGGGCATGTCAAAGGAGGATCAACATCTCCGGGCTTTGACCTGTCTAACCTTATTATGCCGTCTTGATTTCAATCTGACGCGGTTTGGCTTCCTCAGACTTGGGCATGTGAAGGGTCAGTACGCCGTTTTTCAGGTCTGCCTTGACGTTTTCCACATCAATGGTCTGGGGGACCGAAAAATTGCGGACGAATTCCACGTTGCCGAACTCCTCCCATGAAGCCACGCCGCCACTCTCCAGTTTTCTGATCCCTGACAGGGCCAGACGGCCGTTGTCGATATTCACGGAAACCTCTTCCTTTATCACTCCCGGCATATCCGCAACCAAAAGGATTTCGTCTTCATTTTCGTAAATATCAACCGCCGGGGCGGCTTCATACAATTCTCTGGTTTTTTCTATATTCCGATCGTCTCTTTTTGCGATTTCAGTATTTTTATCCATGATTCGCCTCCATTGTTATGATGGTTCACCGTGCTGAAGACAATAAAACAAACACGTTAACTGATGGCAATCTGTCTGGGTTTGGCTGCCTCGGATTTGGGCAGGGTCAGATACAGAACGCCGTCTTTCAATGTCGCCTCAACCCGGGCACCGTCCACATCATCGGGCAGGGTGAAGCTGCGGGAAAACGTACCGTTCAGTCTTTCCGTCTTGTGCACCTTGTATCCGTCGGGCACGTTGTGGTCTCTTTTGCCCGAGATTTCCAGATAATTGCCCTGGATCTTGATGTCCAGAGCATCCTTATCCATACCGGGCACTTCCAGTCTCATCTCAAAGGCATCGCCGCTCTGGTACAGGTTGGCCCGGAGAAACCCGTCTTCCATCAGCCATGTGCTCCTGTAAGGCCGGTTGTAATCGGTATACAAATTGTCCAGCCGCTGCCGGAGCATGTCCATGGTACCGAATAATCTGTCGATATCGCTGAATCTTGTAAACATAATGTATCCTCCTGTTTTCATGGGTTTAGTTTGCCGGTCCGTTCAATCGCGGAACCTGTCTTTTCGAACTGAAATTTAGTTATCAAAAATTCCATGTCAATATATGTCAATTATTTTTTTATAAAATCTTATTTAGTAATATTAATGTCGTCTCCATCGGTCTCTTTCTTTTTTGAAGCATCCAAAAACAGACCAGTATTTTGTGAAACATAACTGTTTGTATTCATGGATGATTCAATATCTATTGATCTTCATTTGACATCAAAATAATATCACTGGCTTGACTGTCAAGAAAAATTTTCATTACTAATAATTTTTTTATTGACATGATAATAGATGTTTTTTACCATCAGATATCAAATCGCACAGAATATTACATCAGGAGGTGATCTGATGCCTCGGGATTATTATCTTATACTGGGCATTGCCTCGGATGCCAGTCAGACAGATATCAAGGACGCATATCGACGGCTTGCCAAAACATATCACCCGGATCATTATAAAGGAAACAGCGGGCCGTTTCAGGATATTCAGGAAGCCTATGATGTGCTGTCAGATCCGGACCGCCGCAGGGCCCATGACGCAAAAGTGCAGCCCCGCCGACCCGCCCGGCGGGAACCGGCTTTTTCAGGCCCTCTGGAACCCCTGGTTCCGAAGACGCGGGGGGAGTCTTTTTTCCGGCCGGCCAGCCATCAGGGTATTCATCCGTACCCTCCTGCTTCAAATCCGCGGGTGTTTATCCGTTTCCGATTCGGCAGATAAACATCCGGTGTGATCGAAAATATAGCCCACCGATCGGCGGCTTTTAAAGAATTGCGGATTTTTGGGATTTTTTTCGAAATATTTTCTGAACCGGACCATAAAATTATCCACTGTTCTTGTAGAGGTGTCCCGGGAGTACCCCCATCCGGCATTCAGCAATTCTTCTCTGGACAGGGGTTTGCCTCTGTTCGCAATAAAAATTTTGAGAAGGGTGATCTCCTGTTCCGTCAATGTGATCTCACCGGCCATGCACCATGCCTTGAACGTGACAAAATCCACATGATTGTCCCCGAACCGGTACTGGTCCCCATCAAACAGGCCCACCGCCGGTTTTTCCCTGTTTCCCGCCGGCTCATACCAGGCGGTTTTCTGAATCAGGCGATCCACCCGCAGCAGAAATTCCTCCAGATCAAACGGCTTGGCCAGATAATCATCCACGCCGTAGCGCAGCCCTTTGACTTTGTCCGTGGT
>JAABTO010000147.1 GCA_011389835.1 Desulfotignum sp.
AGCAATCTGGGGAAAATCAACCATCAGCTGCGACACTTGCACAAGCAGTGCTTCCAGCGCCTCCAGATCAGCGGGCGGGCGGTTGCGGAATCCCTTTAAAAGCGTAAAAGCCCGGGTATCTTCCATCATGCGTCTCGCCAGCAGGCGGTTTAGCGGGGGAAGTCCGAGGGCCCGGTCTTCCAGGATTTCAGTGAAAATGCCGCCTGAACCAAACACAATTACCGGTCCGAAAGAGAGGTCGCCTTTTGCGCCGATCAACAATTCATAGTCCGGGCTGTCAATATGCTGTTGAACAGATACCCCTTGAATGTGTGCGTCCGGATCATACGTTTTGGCGCCCGTCATGATTTTGCAAAAGGCTTTTTGGACCGCTTCATCGGATGGCAGATTCAGATGCACACCATGGGCATCGGTTTTATGGGAAATGTCCGGTGACATGAGTTTCAACGCCACTGGAAATCCGATCTTTCGGGCTATGGAAACGGCTTCATCTGCTGTGGCCGCCGTTTGTGTGGAATTTACCGGTATGCCATAAGCGGATAAAATTTCTTTGGATGCTGTTTCAGATAAAAAACCGGTATGTTCTTTCATATGATCCTGCACCAGATGGTGGACCTTGGTGTGATCATACTGCAGTTTTTGGGACAGTTGTCTGGGAATTTGTGTCAGCAGTTCCAGGTTCCGGTTGTATGCCACCATGAAAACAAAGGCTTGAATGGCTCTTTCCGGGGTTTCGTATGTGGGGATTTCTGCCTGGTTTAACACGTCCACCGCTGTTTCCATCTTTTTGCCGCCGATCCAGGAGGCAAATATGGGAAAATGGTTTTCTCTGGCTGATGCGGCCAGGGCTTCCGCCACAGGTTTTGGGTCTGTCAGTGCCTGGGGCACCATAATGGTGAGGATACCGTCAAAGCATCTGCTGTCACGGCATTGGTCCACGGTTTTTATAAACCGTTCCCGGGTGGCATCTCCCAGAATGTCAATGGGATTATTCCGGCTCCAGAACGGCGGCAGGATGTCATCCAGCCCGTTGGTCAGTTCTTTGGACAACGGGGCAGGCTTCAACCCGTGATCTGCCAGGGCATCCGTGGCCATAACACCGGGCCCGCCGCCATTTGTGATGATTGCCAGGCGCGATCCTTTGGGGCGTGGGGGTTTGGCCATGAGTTCCGCACAGTCGAACAATTGTGCGATGGTGTTTACCCGGATAATGCCGGCCCGTTTAAACGCGGCGTCATATACGGCATCTTCTCCGGCCAGCGCCCCGGTATGTGAGGTTGCCGCCCTGGCCCCGGCCTCACTGCGCCCGGCTTTCAAGACCACGATGGGTTTGATCCTGGACACTGCCCGTGCGGCGCTCATGAATTTGCGGATCCGGGTCAGATTTTCGATGTACAGCAGGATGCTCCCGGCCCGGGGATCATTGCCCAGAAAATCGATCATATCTCCGAAATCCACATCCACCATGGAACCGATACTGACAAAATGGCTGAACCCGATGTTTTCCTTGAATGAAAGATCCAGAATGGATGTACAGATGGCACCGCTCTGTGAGACAAAGGCCAGCTTTCCTCCGGATGGCATGTCAGATGCAAAACTGGCATTGAGTTTCGCTTCGGTATTAATGATTCCCAGGCAATTGGGGCCGATAAGCCTCAGTCCGCCGGCATAGGCTTTTTCCTGAATTGTTTTTTCGATGTCGCGTCCCTGATCTCCGGCTTCTTTCCCTCCGGCCGATATGATCACGGCCCCCCCTGTGCCGGCGGCAATGCAGTCATCGACAATATCCGGGACCGTGGATATAGGGGTGGCGATGACGGCAAGGTCTATGGGATGACGGCTTTGCCGTATCGATTCCAGTGTTTTTATCCCGTGAACCCTTGAATATTTGGGATTTATCGGGACGATTTTACCTGAAAAATCCCCATTGTCCAGGTTGGTCATCAGGGCATTGCCAATGCTGTTTTCTGTTTCAGTGGCGCCGATAACGGCAATACTGTCAGGCTGAAATATACGGTCAAGATTATAAATTCCCATATTATTCATTCACCTCAGCATCCGGGAGGCTTTCAAACACCCGGCTGTTTATATGCAGCAGAACAGCGTCTTCCACAATACCCTTGATCCAGTTGACCGGAACAAGTTTCCTGTTTTTTTTGATCATGCCGGTGGAAACCAGAAGATGGGTTATTGTAAACGTTTCAGGTTCAGCATATATGTCTTCGATGGTTCCCAGGTGTTTGCCGTCTGCATCTCTTACATCAGCCCCTTCTTCCAGTGCCACGGCATCATCGGGGATGTTACGGTGTGTTTTTTTATAATACAACGGTTTGTGATCAGATGGATATGGCGATGATTTCAAGTACGGTGCTTTGACAGCTGCATGGTACCAGAGCAGCTGACGTGCTTCATCGGTCTGACGGCGGTCAAAATCCTCCACCCCGGCGTTTGGAATATAATGGGTTTCATCAAATACCGGATAATCATCCGGTTCAGCCGTTTTTTTTAAAATAGTGGTTTTTTCACCGGTGGTTTCGATATCTGTTATGGGAACCACTTTGTCTTCTGTAAACAAGATCCCTTTTTTGACCACCAGATGTGAAACTTCATCTGTGGCGGGATCGATCACCACCCGGTCGATCCGGCCCACGATGTTTTTGTCATGGGTAACGACATCGCAGTTTTTTTTAAATTGCATACCAACTCCAAAAAGTGTCTGTTACCAGTTAAAGATTACCCGCTGTAGAGTGCCTGCAGTCACCTGTGCGGTCCGGGTTTTCCAGGTGTTGTCGTGCTGCGCCTTTATCCGGTAGTTCCCCGGTTCAAGGTCAGCCAGCAGCCAGGGTCCGTCAGTGGTTGTGGATACTATTTTTGTGCCGTCTGCACGGATGATTTCCACATCACACCGAGACAGGTAGTGCCCGTCTTTCCTTGCCAGAACGACCTTGAGCGTATACGTGTCTGCCATCTGCTCGAGGACCTGCCGTTCGGTGATCCCGATACCTCCTGAGATAAATTGAATCCCAGCCATGGACGTCTGGGGTTCGGGGGCGGATAGATAGACTGTGTGGTCCCCGGCCAGTGCCCCGGCGCTGAAAAACAGGCCGACAACTATGAGAAACAACATTTTTTTCTTCATTTCACACTCCTTTTTTAAAAAAATTCAAAAAACAAATTGTCGCTTCCATATCGCGTGCTGATGAATAATCAAGGCACACAAGTGGAACATCATGGATGTATCTTACTGGATAAAAAATGTATGAGAAATACATGAATTCATGCATTTAACCTGTTTTAATTCTGTATGCAGCCGAATCGATCCTGCACTTTTTATCCAGAATCTATTTGCTTGCCGCCTTTTGTGTTCCGTGGTATTTTTTTGCTGGTACCTGAGAGATGATTTTTGCATCACGGGGGCGTCACCGGCGCACCGGAAACGATTTATAGCCAAGGAGAGCGACCTATGCGAAATAAGCCCCATATGATTTTGATAAGGGATGGATGGGGATTTTCTCCTGATCAACAGAACAATGCTATTGCCGCATGTGACCCCGTTCACCACAACACCTATATTGAGCGGTATCCAACAGCGTTGATCCATACTTCCGGAGAATATGTGGGGCTCCCCGAGGGCAATCAGGGTTCCAGTGAGGTGGGGCATCTGAATATAGGGGCCGGCCGGATTGTTTTTCAGAATCTGGTGAGAATCTCCAGGACAATAAAGGAAAACAAGTTAAAAGACAATGCCGCGGTGAAGGCCTGCATAGAACATGTAAAAAAATTTGACAGTGCTGTGCATCTATATGGCCTGGTCCAGGATCAGGGCGTTCATGCCCATACGGATCATTTGATCGGATATCTGCAGGTTTTAAAAGATGCCGGCGTTGAAGCGGCATATATCCATGTGATTTCCGATGGCCGGGACACACCGCCCAGGTCGGCGGCTGCATATGTCAAACCCCTTGTCGAATGGATGGATAAACATCAGTTCGGGTGCATCGCATCTGTGACCGGCAGATATTTTGCCATGGACAGGGACAACCGGTGGGACCGGGTGCAGCTGTTTTATGACCTGCTGGCAAAAGGGGTGTCTGACAGCCGGATCTTTGACGATGTGTATGACGCCATTGAAGATGCCTATGACAGGGACCAGAACGATGAATTCATAAAACCCAGGAAAACGAAACAGTTTAAACCAGTCGGTGACAATGATGCTGTCATATTTTTCAACTACCGGTTTGACAGGGCTGCAGAAATCACAAAGGCATTCATCCAGGATGATTTCAGCGCCTTTGAAACAAGAGATCTCCGCCATTTATTTTATCTGTGCACCACTGAATATTACAAGGACATTTCCGATTCCAAAAGAGCGGATGTACACGTGGCCTTTCCATTGGAAAAAATGTCCAATCTCATGGGAAAAGTGATCGCTGACAGCAATTTGAATCAGCTGCGGATTGCCGAGACGGAAAAATTTGCCCATGTGACCTATTTTTTCAATGGCCAGCAGGCGGATCTTTTCCCCAATGAAGACAGAATACTGGTCCCGTCACCCAAAGTGGCCACCTATGATATGCAGCCTGAAATGTCGGCATATGAGGTCACAGACAAGTTGCTCGATGCCCTGGATTCCCAAAAATATGATTTTATAGTGCTCAATTATGCCAATCCGGACATGGTCGGGCATACCGGTGATTTTGATGCGACCGTTACCGCCTGTAAAGTGGTGGATGAGTGTGTCGGAAAAGTGGTTGACCGGGTGCTGGAAAATGACGGGGTAGTGCTGCTGACCGCAGATCATGGAAATGCCGAAACAATGGTTGATCCGGAAACCGGCAAAGTCCAGACCGCCCATACCAACAACCCGGTCTGGCTTTCCATCATCTCCAACAGACCCGGGCTGCAAAAAGGGCGTATCCAGATTCGTGAAGATGGGAAACTCGCAGATCTTTCTCCCACGCTGCTGGATATCATGGGGATTGACATTCCTGGAGAAATGACCGGAAATGTCATATACAAACACACTTGAACCATGCAGGCCTGAAAGAAAACCGGTTGCACCCCAGATTATTTTTTGCGGGATGGCAGCGGGGTATCGCTTAAAATCGGGTTGTAGCGCGTATCAAAGGCACCCCCGGTTGAGATGTGGCCGGCCGCATGTTCCGGGTGAGTCTCGATATCCACGGGCCGGCCGGTTTCGTCCACCGGTTCTCCCTGGTTGTTCACCCGGACGATGCCGGTGGGCGTGATGCCGGTGCCCTGTTCATCATAGGGCCGGCTGGTGATGATTTCTCCAACCGGGATGACCCGCCCGTCCGCGTCTTTGACTGTTCCATCCGATCGGAAGGTGAACGGCACATTGTCCGATTCCATGCCGAACACGTCTTTGCCCAGGTTGAAACTCTGGTCCAGCACAATTTTACGGTAAAGAAAAATATTGTTTTTCATGGTTTCAAAAGAGGGATAGAGCAGGGTCCCTTTGACATAACTGCGGCCTGTGTCCGGATCATGGGCCAGATAGGACTGGTCTGCCACATAGGCCCGCATCACCTTCTGACGGTCCAGCAGATGGGCACGTCTTTCTTCAGCCGTCATGTTTTTGAGCAGATCGTCATTGAAAACCGCGTCCAGCGGATGGGCCAGGCCCAGGGCCTGTATGCGGGGGGCGGCATAATCCTTGAGCACTTCAGCAATCTCATCAGGCATGACCCCGTATAGATTCGCCCCCACCACGACATGGTAAAAGATCGGAAGAGCACACGTCTGTGTGTCCGCATGAACATAATCCTGAAGTCGGCTTTGTTTTGGCCGGTCGGAATCATATGCCCCGTAATCCATTTCTTTCCACCCGTCCGCCCCGGGCAGTTTGCGCTGAAACGACCACACCGAATCCACGGTGTTGCCCACTTTGCCGTGGCAACCGATGCACTGCATCATCTCTTCGGTGGTCTGGGCCCGCAGGTCTCCTTGCCGGTTTTCGATATAACCCGCAAGCACCCAGCCCGCGTTGTTGTCCACCCATCCCTGTCCCTCATGGCCGAGGACAACTGATTCGTAGTGAGCATCTTCAGAGATGTCTTCAATGCCGACCTCTTTGTATTTGTACATATAGCGCATCTCTTTGATCCGGCGGGACCGGGTCCCGGGAAATTCAAACACAGGACCGGTATGGGCCGCCACTCCGTCCAGGATGTGTCCGGATTCACCGTCTGCATTGAGGTCCACATAGTGAAGCGGATGGGCGAATTCTGTGCCCAGAGGGAAGAATCCGCGTTTCACCGGTATCCGGGATGCATCTCCGAAAAATTGGGTCCGGGCCATCGGGCGGTTTTTGATGTTCGTTTCCAGCAGATCCAGGTTGTTTTCATACACTGTCCGGCTGAACTGGTTGTCCCGAGTCATGAACGGTTCGGGCAGGCGGATATAGATGCCGCTCACACTGCCGGACAATGGGGTGAAGATGCCGTAGGGGAAAAAGTTGACAGCCCGCCACCCGGTGAATCCGCTTTTTTCATCTCTCACAAACCCGTCTTTGTCCACAAACCCGTGGGTGCCGTTGCCGGTGGGGTCTGTTTCATTAAAAGGAAACAGGTGCCGGGGGTTGAGGGCCGGGAAAAGCAGAAAGTCATCTGCAACCGGATTAAGCCATCCGGTTGTGCCGCCGGCCCGGGCTTTTTCAAAGGCCGGCTGCCAGTTGTCATGGCGGACATAGGCCACGTCTTCCGGATCGGGCAGGGCGAGCCCTTCCTCTTTGAGACGGGCGGAGATCTCCTGGGGAAAAATGGTGTTGCGCCACAGCACCTTGTTCAGATCCGGAGACGGAAAACTGTATAGGATCTGGTCTTCTCCCAGGGGAAAGGCATTGCCGTGATTGATATCTGCCAGGTAGTTGGTATGGCAGTAAAGACAAGCGTTCTGAGTGCCGTAGCCGGTTTCGATCCAGCACTGGGCCGGAATGGACGGTTCTTCATTAAAAGACGGTTTGTAAGAGGCGCCGGTCCGCTTGTGAAACTCTGCGGGGGGAAGACCTTCATGGAAATCAGCTATGGGGATGGTATGGGCGGTCAACCCTTTGTCGTTCAGAAGCGCTTTGGCCTCCCGGATAGGATCCATGGGACTGGTGTCTGCGATAGTTCGCGCAGGGTCCGCCGTCATCATGGCTGCCAGGAAAAAGACAATTATGTATGCCCGGTTCATATAGCACCTTTTTTTCTAAACGATTTTTTAATGGAAACCTGTGAATGCCTGCGGTTGTGTTGAGCGTTCATCCAGGGACTCCGTCACATAACGGGTTTTGTTTGTAATTTGTTGGGAACCCAACGATATGTCATCCTTGATGGTATCAGAAAACAGCGGGGCTGTCCAAGAAAAGTCAATGCGGCGGGCCACTGCATTAAATCAATAAAGCCAAATACACGTTGCTGAGGCTGGTGGCATCTGATAATCCCTTGTGCGATTTCCATTGCCGGAAACCGCACAAGGGGTTGTTCACAGGGCATTTTACCAATTATTCTTTGTCAAAATCGTCTTTGGATGCGCCGCAGATGGGGCAGGTCCAGTCATCGGGCAGGTCTTCAAACGCGGTGCCGGGTTTGATGCCGTTGTCCGGATCGCCTTCCGCCGGGTCATACACATAGCCGCAGGGGCCGCAGACATATTTGTCCATTCTGTTTTCTCCTCTTGTCTGTAAGGTTTATTGATACATGGGCATGGTTGCCCGCTAATACGCTTCGTCCATATCCAGATCCTCTTCTGTCACCGGATTTTTGAACAGATGATAGGCCCAGATCTGGTAACCGATCACAATCGGTATAAACACGATAACCACTCCCAGCATGATTTTCAATGTCAACGGACTGGAAGATGCGTTGAATGCGGTCAAATGCCAGTCCGGATGCAGGCTGGAGGGGAACAGGGCCGGAAACAGCCCGATGATGCCGAAAAACGTGCACAGCACAATGGTGGCGGCCGATGCGAACCAGGCCTTGAAATAGGTCTTGTTCGCCACAAAATACCGGATGCTCAGCAATGCGGCCACATTTACCAGGGTGACAATGAACAGTACCGGATATTTGAAATAATTGGCCCACAAGTCGGTGGCAAAATAGCTGGATACCAGAAACACCACCGCCACCGGCACCAGAGCCAGCCAGGCTTTCTGGGAAATGGTGGCCATGCGGGCCTGAAGATCTCCGGAGGATTTCACGGCCATCCAGTTGGCCCCATGCACAATGAACAGCAGCACAAACAACGCTCCCCCTAAAAGTCCGTAAGGATTGAGCAGTTTCAGGGTGTTGCCGTGGTAGAACCCCTGGCCGTCAAAGGGAATGCCCTGGAAGATATTGGCAAACGCCACCCCGAACAGCAGGGCCGGCACAAAACTGCCGATGAAGATCAGAAAATCCCACACTTTTTTCCAGGCCGGGGTGTCGATCTTGCCCCGGAAATGCAGGGCCACCCCCCGGAAGATCAGGGCGAAAAGAATGAGCATCAACGGCGTGTAAAGCGAAGAAAACATGGTGGCATACACCAGGGGAAACGCGGCAAACGTCACCCCGCCGGCGGTGATGAGCCACACCTCATTGCCGTCCCACAAAGGACCCATGGCATTGAGCATGGTTCGTTTGTCCGTGTCGGTTCTGCCGGCAAACGGATAGATGGTCCCGATACCGAAATCAAACCCGTCGGTCATGAAAAATACTGCCCATAACAGGCCCCACAGAAAAAACCAGATCGCTTGCAGTTCCATGTGTGTTAACTCCTTTTTTCTGATTGATTGGCGGCTTCAGGGCCTTG
>JAABTO010000148.1 GCA_011389835.1 Desulfotignum sp.
CCGAAGATGATCCCGCCCGCATGGACCCGGCCCTGGATACGGTGATCCCGGACAATCCCAACCGGGCGTATGACATGAAGAGTGTGATCCGGTCCATTGTGGATGATGGCGTGTTTTTCGAGCCCCACCAGTATTATGCCAAAAACATCGTGATCTGCTTTGCAAGGCTCAATGGCCGGTCCATCGGCATCATTGCCAATCAGCCCAGTCACCTGGCCGGATGTCTGGACATCAACGCGTCGGACAAGGCCACCCGGTTCATCCGGTTCTGCGATGCCTTCAACATCCCCATGCTCACCATTGCGGACGTGCCCGGATACCTGCCCGGCTCCAACCAGGAATGGGGCGGCATCATCCGCCACGGCGCCAAGTTGCTGTGGTGCTATTCCGAGGCAACAGTGCCCAAGATGCTGCTGATCACCCGCAAGGACTACGGCGGGTCGTATCTGGCCATGTGTTCCAAACACCTGGGGGCGGACATGGCATTTGCCTGGCCCAGCGCGGAGATTGCGGTCATGGGGGCGGCCGGGGCCGCCAATATCATCCATGCCAAAGAGATCAAGGCGGCGGATGATCCGGGGGAAAAAAGAAAGGAAAAAATCGCGGAGTACAACGAGCGGTTTTCCAATCCCTATTGTGCGGCTGCCAGAGGATATGTGGATGCCGTGATTGTTCCGTCCGAAACCCGGCCCCGGCTCATTGACGCGCTCGAAGCCATGGCCACCAAGCGGGAATCACGGCCGGCCAAGAAACACGGGAACATTCCGGTATAAAAGGGAGGCGGCATGGACAGAAAAAAGCAGGCAGCGGTCATGGCCGCGGTGACGGCTTACATGACGGACCTTGAAGCAGTCCGGTCCGGGCAGGCGGCAGATGGGTCCCCAATCAGCTCAAAAGAGCCCTGTGGCCGTGGCGTGCCGACCGGTCCCGGGTTCAACCTCTGGGGTCTGACCGGCCGGCAGGTCATGATGCAGGCCGGCACCATGATGCAGCTGCGCATGTTTAAATAAATCTTTTTTTGGGAGAAAACAGTTATGACGGAACACACCCAGGTTAAAACGACACAGATGAATTATGATGCCGACCGGCCCCGGACCGAGAATCCGTTGAAGGTGGAGGATATCTCTTTGCGGGATGGTCACCAGTCCCTGTTTGCCACAAGAGGACGAACCGAAGACATGATCCCGGTGGCTGAGCGCATGGACGAAATCGGTTTCTGGGCCGTGGAGGTCTGGGGAGGGGCGACGTTCGACACCATGCACCGGTTTCTGGGAGAAGATCCCTGGCAGCGTCTGCGGACACTGAAGCGGTATTTCAAAAAAACCCCGTTTTCCATGCTCCTCAGGGGGCAGAACCTGGTGGGGTACCGGAATTATGCCGATGATGTCGCCAAATTGTTTGTAAAGAAAACCGTGGACAATGGACTGGAAATTTTCAGAACATTTGACGCGCTCAACGACTACCGCAATTTTGAAACCGTGGTGCCGGTGATCAAGGAATGCGGGGCCCATTTCCAGGGATGTATGTGCTATACCCTGACCGAACCCCGCCTGGGCGGCGAAGTGTACAATCTGGATTACTATATCAAGAAGGCCAGAGAACTGGAGGCAATGGGGGCGGACTCCATCTGCATCAAGGACATGGCCGGACTGATGGCGCCCTATGATGCCTATGAACTGGTCAAGGCCCTGAAAGCCAGTGTCAAGCCGTTAATTCATCTGCACAGCCATTTCACCTCGGGCATGTCTCCCCTGACCCATCTCAAGGCGGTGGAAGCCGGGGTGGACATCATCGACACCTGTGTGACTCCCTATGCCTACCGGACGTCCCACGCGGCTTTGGAGCCTCTGGTGATGGCGCTTTTGGGTACCAGCCGGGATACCGGGTTCGATATCCGGGCCCTGGCGGACATCAACGAGATCCTGGAAAAAGAGGTGATGCCCAAATACAAGCATCTGCTGGATGACACCAAGGTATCGCTCATCGATATCAATGTGCTGCTGCACCAGACGCCCGGCGGCATGCTGTCCAACCTGGTGAATCAGCTGCGGGAGATGGATTCTTTGGACAAGATCGATCAGGTGTACCATGAGCTGCCCCGGGTGAGAAAAGAACTGGGTCAGATCCCCCTTGTCACCCCCACCAGCCAGATCGTGGGAACCCAGACTGTGAACAATGTGCTGTTCGATACCAAAGAAGAGCGGTACAAAATGATCTCGGGCCAGGTCAAGGATCTGTGTTACGGCCTTTACGGCAAGACATCCGTGCCCATTGATCCCGAGGTACAGAAAAAAGCGCTGAAAGGGTATGCCAGAGGGGAAGAGCCTATCTCCTGCCGGCCGGCCCAGGTCCTGGAACCGGAGCTGGAAAAAGCGA
Source organism: Desulfotignum sp. (assembly GCA_011389835.1). Lineage (GTDB taxonomy): Bacteria > Desulfobacterota > Desulfobacteria > Desulfobacterales > Desulfobacteraceae > Desulfotignum. The sequence continues at coordinate 2,377 of JAABTO010000148.1, forward strand.
AACAAGAGATCGGGGACCTGGCCAAGGATGATGAAGATCTGCTGCTGTACGCCCTGTTTCCTGTCACCGGCAAAAAATTTCTCAAGCAGAAACACGGGCTGGAAAAAATGCCGGATTCGCTCAAACCTGTCACCATCGAAGATGTGAAAAAACAGGATGCCTTGATCAAGAAAGCCAAAGCCGGGGAACTGGTGGAGAAACCGGCATTTGAAAAAACGGAAAATACCCGGATGTTCAAGGTGTTTGTGGATGAAGACTGCTTTGAGGTGGGCGTGGAAGAGCAGGGAGGGGCATCTGTGATTTCTCATGTGGCACCGGCCGCCGGCACTTCTATTCCCCGGACCTCTGTGACTGAGGCAGCGCCGGCAGCCCCTGCCGCCGCCAAACCCAAACCGGCATCTGCACCTCCGGATGCGGCTGAAACAGCTCCGGCTCAAAGCGCGGATACGGCCCAAAGCACCGGTACCCCGGTGACAGCCCCGATGCCCGGCATGGTCATCCGGTATGAAAAACAGGTGGGGGATGCGGTGGAAGAAGGGGAAACCGTGGTGATCATCGAGGCCATGAAAATGGAAAATGCCCTGCCGGCCCCTAAAAGCGGCACTATCGCCGCCATTCATTTTGATACGGGCGATGCCGTGGCCAGGGACGATGTTCTGGCGGTGATCGATTGAGACGGGATCGACCGATAATTGATTGACAAGCGCAGGGGGCTGATTATTTTCCTTGGAGCCGTCAGACTTTTCAAAAGGAGATAACCATAATGGCATTTGAAACAAAAGAAGAACTGCTGGACAAGTTTATCCAGATGGATAAACCGGTCTGCCCCCATTGCAACAAAGAAATGGTCCTGTGGGAGGTACCGCCCATCAATTTTTCCGATGGGCTGGGATGGGGCACCCCGTATCTGTTTGTGTGCTTCAATGATGAGTGCCCGTCCTACCGAAAAGGATGGGATCATCTTAAGGATACCATGGAAGCCCCGGCATCTTACCGGTGCATCAACGAGCCGGGACAGAGCAATTTTGAATACATGCCCGTGTTCAGCCCGGTGGGGGGCACCGGCAGCAAACTGGACAATGAGGCGGTGATCCGCCAGAACGAACTCAAGGAAAAAACCAAACAGGCGTTTTCCATTCTCACCGATTACTATATGTCAAAGGATTGGGATGAAATTCTGAAGATGCTTCTGGATGCAGCGATCCCCAGCCGTGCCCGGCTCAAGGCGGCTGAAATGGTCGGTGAACTGGGCGGGGTGGAAGCCATCGAACCGCTGGTCAACCACAAGTTCCCCACGCCGGTGCTCGAGAGCGGGGTGAAGGCTGCCATTGATCAGCTGCATGAGCGCCATTTCACCCGGGAGTGCCCCTATTGTGCGGAAATCGTCAAAAAAAGGGCCAAAATCTGCAAGCACTGCCAGCGGGAATTGTAACCCAGGTCACCGGTTGATTTTTTCCAAATTAAAGGAGCGGTAGATGATCATCTCCCGCTCCTTTCTTGTTTTATCAAGCGGTTCAAACACAAGATCCGGCAGTTTTTCCGCCATCTGTTCACGGGACGGGACGGCTGCCAGGCCTTTGCCGATGGTTTTACCGGTCAACGTGTCCATGACCACCGCGTCCCTGGCATCCGTGGACACGGCAAAGGGAATCTGATAATTTCTCACCAGCCTGGCACCTGCCAGAATTTCCCGTTCATAGGATCCGATGGCGCCGGCCACACAGGTGACAGCCATCACGGCCCGGTTTTTGACACAGACCACCAGATCAATGGAAGACACATAATCTTCGCCTTTGAACTGGACCGTGAGCGGCTCATTGACATGGATTTCCTGCTTGTCATATCCTTTGGTTTTCACCAGAAATTTTTCAAATTTCTGGCGGCTGATTTCCGGGCCGATCAGGTTGATCGTTTTTCCAGTGATATAGTCTGTCATCTGTTCCATTATGATGTTGCCTTTGGTGTCAATCATTCGAATTCAGACAGATCCAGGCGGGGAGCATCACTCCAAAGTCCTTCCAGATCATAAAACGCTTTGGCTCCGGTTTCAAATATATGGATAATACGGCTTCCATAATCCAGCAGCGCCCATTCTCCTTCTTTGATGCCTTCGGTTCCCAGAGGTTTGATATTCTGTGCCTTTAACTGGGTGACGACATGTTCGGCCAGAGAGGTGACCTGGCGAAGGGAGCCGGCTTCGACAATGATCAGCATGTCGGTGTATGAGGTCAGGGAACGGACATCGATGGCGGTGACCGACCGGGGTTTGCGGCTGAAAATAACTGTCAGATAGGGGGTCAGTTCTTGTGACGCGTCAGTCATAAATATAAGTTCCTTTCACGGATTATTTTCTCCACCGGTGCCGGAACCAGTCCTTTGATGGACAGATGCTGTTTCACCCGGCTGCGTATCAGGGTGGATGATATGTCAATCAGGGGGACGGGGCAAACCCGGACCGGTTTGAGTCTGTCATGGACAAACTGCCGTTCTTCCTGATGCCATGTGTAGCCTTTTGCTATATGTTCGTCAAGAAAGGATTGAATGTCCGTGTGCGGGACGGTCCCCTGTCTGGGCATGACAACAATGGAAACCGCTGCAAAAATGTCGGTTTGCCGTTTCCAGGAAGGGGTGTCGAAAAACGCATCTGATCCCATGAGCAGATAAAACCGGCAGGATTGCCCGCACCGCCGCCTGAACGCATCAATCGTGTCAATGGTATAGGAAGGCCCTTTTCTTGTGATTTCAATATCAGACGGCACCAGCCCGTCTTTGTGTGCCAGGCTTTGGACCACCATGTCATAGCGGTCCTGTGCCGGTGCCAGGTCGATTCCGGGTTTGTGGGGCGGGGTGGCGGAAGGAAAAAAAAAGATTTTGTCCAGCCCCAGGTGGTGTTTGACGTGATCGGCAATCTGAATATGCGCAGTATGAAGCGGGTTGAATGTGCCTCCGAAAAGCCCGGCTTTCATTGGATCACTCTTTTTGAAGGCGGGAAGCCAGCAGTCTGATCAGCCTGTCGACTCCCTGTCCGGTGGCTGCTGAAATGGCGTGAATTTCCAGATCGGGCAACGCCTCACGAAAACGGGTCACCCGGTGGTCCGTACCGGCCAGATCGATCTTGTTGAGCACGATGATTTTTGCCTTGTCTGCCAGGGATCGGCTGTAAAGATTCAACTCCCGGTTGACAATGTCATACGCGGTCTTTGGGGATTGGGGATCGATGGCACCGGCATCGATCAGGTGGATCAATATGCCGGTGCGTTCAATGTGTTTGAGAAACTTGATTCCCAGTCCGGTCCCCTGGTGGGCCCCTTCAATGAGTCCTGGAATGTCGGCGATGGCAAACGGTTCCCCGAACGGCGGGGTAACCATGCCCAGTGTGGGTGTCAGGGTGGTGAACGGATAGGCCCCGATTTTGGGCCGTGCAGCGGACATGGCGGCAATGAGGGTGGATTTTCCGGCGTTGGGCAGGCCCACGATCCCGATGTCCGCCAGCAGTTTCAGCTCGAGGTTGAGCCTGCGTTCGACACCGGGGAGTCCGGGCTGGGAATACCGGGGTGCCCGGTTGGTGGAGGTGGCAAACCGCTTGTTTCCCCGGCCGCCTTTCCCCCCGTGGGCGATGATATGTTCTTCCCCCTGCCGGATGAGATCGACAACGGTATCAAGGGTGTCCGCATCCCGGACCAGTGTTCCGGCCGGCAGATCGATATAACAGTGGCTGCCGTTTTTTCCGTGTTTCTGGCGGCCCATCCCGGGTGCCCCGTTTTGCGCCCGGTGCGATTTCTGGCGGTGAAAGTCAAGCAGGGTGCGTTTCCCCGGGTCCACTCTTAAAATGACATGGCCCCCGTCACCGCCGTCACCGCCATCCGGGCCGCCCCGTTCGATGAACCGCTCTCTTCGAAAAGAAGTGCATCCGGGTCCGCCGTCACCGGACCGAACGGTAATCACTGCCTCATCAACAAACTTCACGCTGCATAGACACTGACTTTTTTACGGTCACGGCCTTTTCTTTCAAAGGTCACCACGCCATCGATCATGGCAAACAAGGTATAATCCCTGCCCATTCCCACATTATTTCCCGGATGGAGTTTGGTTCCCACCTGCCGGACAATGATATTGCCGGCTGAAACGGTCTGTCCGCCGAATTTCTTCACACCCCGGCGCTGGGCGTTTGAGTCCCGGCCGTTTTTTGAACTGCCGGCTGCTTTTTTATGAGACATGTGTCAAATCTCCTTTTGATATTACACAGAAATGGACGCGATTTTAATCTGGGTATACGGCTGCCGGTGGCCCTGCATTTTTCGATACCCTTTCCGCCGTTTGTACTTGAAGACCAGTTTTTTTCTGTCCCGGCCCTGCTCCACGACATGGGCACGGACCACTGCGTTTTCCACCACCGGATTTCCCAAAGTGATGGTTTCACCGTCCGAATACAGGAGCACATCATTGAATTCAATTTCCGAACCTTCGGTTCCCGCCAGTTTTTCAACCTTCAGGGTCTGGTTTTCCTGAACCTTGTATTGCTTGCCGCCGGTTCTGATCACTGCGTACATGGTTAAACTCTCCTTGTCAAATCAATACGTCTTGCCACTTTTTGTCGATTTTTGAAATCTTTTAAAAAACTCTTTATACTATAAATTCTTCAATTATTTGTCAATCATAAAAATGAATCCAACCCGTATTTCAGGCCGCTGGTTGACAAACAGCAGGAATCTGTGGATGATATTCAGGACAGCGGCCGGCACCTGAGTCCGACCTCTGCTTGAGATCATGATGACGAAAAGGATGGATATATCGTGGCAGCCCGCTTGAAATCAGATCCTGATATAATCATCACCCCCATTGGCATGGACACGGCCCCTGCGCCCCCTTTGTGCCGTCACTGCCCCTTGGATCTTTTTTCGGAAATGGACAAGGTATGCCGGTGGCATGAAAAACAGGCCGCCCCTGTGTGTTTCAGTGTGACAGCCCGGCTGGATGTTGCCTCCCTGCCTTCGGATCTGCCGGATATGCTGACAGAATGGGTGAACAAAGGGTTGAAAATGATCCAGTGGCACTGCCCGGAAGATCTGAAGGCCATGCCTGCCAGCCTGTTATGGCAGACAGCCAAAGCCGGCATATGGAACCATGTGTTGGGCCCGGCTCTTTTTGCAAAGGGAACAGATACGGTTCCGGCCCAATTTGTTCTGAACCATCCGCATGTGGTGCATTCCTTTGCTCTGCCGGAGGATGGTCTCCGGCCCGGGATGGCCCATGCGTATGACGACATCGATCCGTTGCCGGGCATCCCGTTCTGGCAGACCCTGACCGGTCCGGGTGACATTCTGTCTTGTCTGGCCCGGTATCCGGCATCCCATCTGGCCCGGATTCGCTGGGACCACGGCATCCGCCTGGTTCTGGGCAACGACATTCAATTTTATTTTGTATCTCCACCGGAACTTTCGCTGGGATATCTGGATCAGATTCACGCCATGGTGCTGGCCGGTGGATCCGTGGATTCCGCCTATGTCCGCGCCAATCTTGAAAATGCCTATCTGATCGGCTATGCCGTGGAAAGCGACAAGATTGTGGGGTGTTCCTGCCTCAAGCATCCCAGGGAGGCATTGATCCGGCGGTTGAAAACAGCCACGGGCATGGATTTTTCCGGATGTGTGGAAAGGGGCTATACCTCGGTACGGCCCGAATACCGGTCCCTGGGGGTTGGGCGCCGTCTTCTGGAAGGATTGACGGCCCGGTCAGCCAACTATCAGGTGTTTGCAATCATTGACGAAGACAATCTGGCCACCCAGAAAATCGCCCGATGGAACAACACCCGTAAAATCACCACCTATTTCAGCGAAAAAACAAATAAGCAGATGGGCATATGGATGCCGGTCCACATGCGCACGCCGGAAAAGAAAAATGATCCCGGCCATGATCAGCCCAATCGCGAAGATATCCAATGAAAATCGGTATTCTCACCATTCATGATCTGAACTTTCACCCCAACGGCCGTCTGGATCAGGCCGCCCGGCACAGACGTCACCGCCTGATTCTCATCAATCCGTATCAGGTCGTCTGTTTTCTGGAAAACCAGGTGTCAGGAATTGACGGATGTAAGGATGCAGCGTCAGGCGATCTGCCCGATGTGGTGCTGCCCCGCCAGGGATCTCCCATGGGCGAATACGGGTTCGTTTTGCTGCGGCAGTTTCAGGCCATGGGCATTCCGCTGGTCAACGGTCTGGAAGGGGTGACCATTGCCCGGCATCAGTTTATTACGCTCCAGGCCCTGGCCGCTGCCGGGATCCCGGTGCCGGACACCTGTTTTGTCACCCGGCCGGCCCTTTTTTCCGATGCCGTGGACCGTGTGGGAGGATACCCGGTGGTGGTC
>JAABTO010000149.1 GCA_011389835.1 Desulfotignum sp.
TGGGCGCGTTTTATGTCACGTCCGTGATCATCCTGACCCCGCGGCTGGGGGCCACCCTCACCTTCAGCCTGGTGGTGGCGGGCCAGCTGCTCATGGCCGTGGCCCTGGACCACTTCGGACTTCTGGGTGTGCCGGTACAGCCCGTGTCCTGGCTTCGAATCCTGGGCATCGCCCTGATCACCGCCGGTGTGGTGCTGATCCGGAAATTTTAAAAACCGACTAAAATTCCTGAAGTCGGCCGAAATCCTTTTCCAGCTCTTCGGCCTGGTTGTCCTTGCCCTGCTCCCGGAGGCTGTCCGACAATGCGTTGAGCTTTTCTTCCAGCAGGGGGAGGATGTCGTTTTTCAGGGTGTCTCCCATTTTCTGCCCGGATGATTTCAGCTTTTGTTCCAGTTCTGCCATGGCATCTTTCATGGCCTGATACTCTTCGGTTTCCGGGAGGGTTTCAAGCTGTGCCATCAGATCGGCCATCTTTTTTCCCATGACCTGCCACATCTCTTCCAGAGACTCGGCTGCGGTGTCAACCGGTGATTTTGTGCCGCCCTCAACCACGGCATCGTTAGGGATTTTTTGGCCCCCGGCCCGGGATTGTTCGATGATCACCGCTTTGGTTTCGGTATCACCCTGGGCATTGCCGATGAAAAACCGGGAATCCTCTGTGGCGCAGTCTGAAAACGCCTCGGCAATTTCAACGGATACCTGAAATCTGGCATCCTGGGTATAGGTGATTTTTTTCACCTGTCCCACGGTCTTTTTTTCGAAGATGACCGGATCCTTTTGCTTTAACCCGTCGATCTGGTCAAAGGAAATGGTGAAACGGTGCCCCGTGCATCCGGCCAAAAGGGCCGCACACAGCAATACAGTCAAAATTCTGTAAACCGAAGCAGATAAAAGGGATGACGCGTGTCGGATATGTCTCATCAATTGTATTCCTCGTCAGGTTTTTTTAAAATCGGGACTTTGAGCACCGGCACCCCTTCTTTTTGAAGTGTTTTTTCCTCTTCCAGTGTGGTCGTCCCCCGAATGTTGCGGGTTTCAGAGGCACCGTAGTGCATCTTTAATGCTTCTGCCGCAAAGGCGGTGCCCACGTCTTCAAAATTTTTTTCCACGAATCTGGCCACCCGTTCCGTGAGTTCGACCATGACTTCCTGGCCGGCCTGCAATGCTTTTTGCGCTTCCGTGTGCCGGCAGGGTTCCGAGGTCCTGATGGCAATGGGATGCAGTTTCTGCACCACCGAGGTGGTATCGCAGACCGGACATTGAAGCAGTCCCTGAGCCTGCTGGGTCTCCAGGTCCTGCTTGTCCTGAAACCAGCCTTCAAACGCGTGGCCGTTGATGCATTCCAGATCAAATACGATCATGATGATTCATTTCCTTGATTCGGGAAATTCAGGGATGCCCAATACATCCGGTTAAACTATATCGGAAACCCGCTGATTTTTCAATTGGGAAATACGGTGCCGGTCCTGTTCTGACGGGACACAGGGAAACAAACTGTTGTTAGCGAACACCGGGTGCCGGTTAAGATCGAACCGGGCACCGGATACCGCGGTTTCCCACATGGGTGTGTGAGGAATGGGCGTGTAATGGGCCAATACCGGCAGGATGCCGGCGTTTCTGACAAATGCCATGGAATCGGCCACATCATCCAGATCCTGGTCCGGCAGACCGCACAGCAGATAGGCCCCGATCTGCCCGGATTCAAACCCGGCGGTTTTCAAAGCCGTCACCGCCCTGAAAAACTCATCGGCCCGGACTTTGACATCATGACGCCGGTCTTTTGAAAACGCAGCGGTTTCAAGTCCCAGGCGGATGGTTTTGAATCCGGCCCTGAACATGAGATCCGCGGCTTCTGCTGTGATTTCCCGGATGTGCAGGGCATTGGGGGTATGGAAAAACAGGCTCAGGTCCGATTCAATGATTTTTTCCATCAATGGATACGCATGGCCGGGTCCGTTCACCAGCAGGGCATCATCATAAAACGCGATGTTTTTGACCTGGTATCGGTGATGCCAGTGGCAGATCTCATCAAACACCCGGTCCACGGACCGGCGGATCATGCGGGGTTCCAGAAATGAGGAAGCGCAGTACTCACAGGAAAACGGGCATCCTCTGGCAGTGAGCACCGGTGCATAGGTCAGTTTCGAGCACAGGTCCAGGGCGGGAAACGGCGGGTCCTCCGGCCGGGGATCCAGTCGAACGGGGAAACCGGTAAACCGGGCCACAAGCTCTGCCAGGACCGGCTCTCCCTGGCCGGCAACAACGTGATCCGCCCCGGAAAACGCGATGGCATGATCCTGGCACAATGTGGCGTATTTTCCCCCTAAAACCACCGGGACATCCGGAAAGACCGACCGGATCATGGAAATGGTTTCCGCGACCCCGGAGGCCCAGTAGGTCATCAGGGAGGTGACGAAAATCAGGTCCGGACGATCCAGGGTTGACAGGTCCTTTAGAAACCATTTTGGCAGAATTCCGTATCGTGAGAACGGTTTTCGTATCCGGGGCAACTGCCCGGCTGATGGCGGCAGCATATCCGCCAGGGCGACAGGGGTTTTGCGGAACGGCCCCCGGCCGTCCCAGGCGGTTTTCACAGGTTCTGTTTCCCGGGGATGGTATCGATCCAGGCAGTCGATAAAACTGACCCGGATACCGGCCTGACGCATTATGGCCGCCAGGCTCAGCAGCCCTAAGGGTTTCAGCCAGAAATCGAACGCGGCAAAATCATGAATCCAGGGATTCACACACAGTACATGGGGGGAATCCGACATGGAAAAGGTCAGTCTTGGAAATATTTCATGGATGTTTTTTTCAGCTCTTTTCTGGAAAACAGCAGGGTATAATCGTTCTCCCCCACGGTGGCGGCAATTTTTTCCACCAGGGCCAGGCATTCCGGTTCCGTTCCCGCATGAACCATGGTGTAGAGGTTGTAGGGCCAGCCGGGCGCGGGATTGCGGCGGTAGCAATGGGTGATTTCATCAAACTCCGCCATGGCCGTGCCCACCTGTTCCACCTTTGTCTCATCCACGTTCCATGCCACCATGGCATTGGCTTTGAACCCTGATTTCTGGTGTTTGAGCGTTGCTCCGAACCGCCGGATAATGCCCCGCTGATTGAGACGTGCCAGCACCTCCAGAAACTGATCTTCAGTGATGCCGATTTTTTCGGCCATTTGCCGGAACGGCCGCGGCACCACCGGAATATCGGTCTGAAGCAGGGCGATCACTTTTTTTTCCAAATCTGTTATCATAGGCCCCTGAAAAATATGTCAGTCTGTTTTGAATTGATCCGGGTACATTTTTTTGATGGCGTTTTCTGACGCATCACACATCCCTCTTTCTGTAATGAACCCGGTCACCAGCCGGGCCGGTGTCACATCAAAGGCGTGGTTGGCCGCCGGGCAGTCCTCAGGCGTGATCTGCACCCGGATGATCGCATCATCGTGCCATCCCTGGACATACCGGATTTCATCGGGATTGCGTTCTTCGATGGGGATGTCCCGGATACCGTCGGTGATCTCCCAGTCAAACGTGGAGACGGGCAGGGCCACATAAAACGGAATATCATTGTCTCTTGCGGCCAGGGCCTTGAGATAGGTGCCGATCTTGTTGGCCACATCCCCGGCCCGGGTGGTGCGGTCCGTGCCCACGATCACCAGGTCCACCTGATCGTGCTGCATCAGATGGCCTCCGGCATTGTCCGTGATCACGGTGTGGGGGATGCCGTGCTTTCCCAGTTCCCAGGCTGTCAGGCGCGCCCCCTGGTTCAGGGGCCTTGTTTCATCCACCCATACATGAACCGGGATCCCTGCGTCATGCGCCGTGTAGATCGGGGCCGTGGCCGTGCCGTATTCAATGCAGGCCAGCCATCCGGCATTGCAGTGGGTCAGAATGTTCACCGGCTGCCCGGGTTTGCGGGCGGCAATCTCCTGAATCAGTGTCAGTCCATGGACACCGATCTGGCGGCAGTTGTCCGCTTCCTCCTCCATGATGGCCAGAGATTCGGTCAGCGCGGCCTGGATCCGGGATTCATGAGACGTCTGTTCCAGCACTTTCGCCTGGACCCGGTTGACGCCCCAGCGAAGGTTTGTGGCTGTGGGCCGGGCGTTTTTCAGTCGGCCGCATTCTCTGGAAAACCAGGTGTCGTCCATTCCCTGATTGTTTTCCTGCACCAGAATGACATACACCCCCGCCGCGCCGGTGGCGCCGATAAGGGGGGCCCCTCTGACCACCATCTCCTGAATGGCATGAATCACTTCATCCACATGGGTCAGGTCCTTGATGATGAACTGATGCGGCAGAAACCGCTGGTCAATGACCCGGACCGTTTCCGTGTCTTTGTCAAACCAGATGGGCCGCATCTGTTTTCCGTCTACGTTCATGATCGGATATCTCCTGAAAACACTGCTGAAGATCTGTTTACATGCGTTTCAATCCAAAATGGTGTGCATAGGCTATAGGGATACCGGTTCAAAATCAAGTTTTTTGTATCCAGGGCAGCGGTTTCATCTGACACGGGTGCGGTGAAACCCGGGTTTGACAAAAAAACAGCCGGGTGCTAATTTTCATGAGGCATTGTGATGGACACCAGATGCGCCATCCGGCGTCAAACGCGCTGCAACTGAAAACAGGAGGACTTTGATGACGCTGATACTCAATATTTTGTGGTTTATTTTCGGGGGCGGTTTTGTTGCCTGGCTGATGTGGATCCTGACCGGTGGGCTGCTGTTCATCACAGTGGTGGGCATCCCGTTTGCCTGGGCCGCGTTCCGGATTGCCGGGTTTGCCGCATTCCCATTCGGCAAAGACCTGGTGGATGCCAGGGATGTGGGGGATGAGCGCCTGATCGGGACGGGACTGGCCAATTTTCTATGGATCGTCCTGGCCGGCATCTGGCTGGCCATTTCCCATATTTTGGCAGGTGCCAGCCTGTGTCTCACCATTATCGGGATCCCCTTCGGGTTTGCTCATTTCAGACTGGCCCTGGTGTGTTTCGCCCCGCTGGGAAAACGGGTGGTGTATCATTGACGTTTCCGGCGGCACTGTATCCTTTGCAAGGAGTTTGATCTTTCATGAAAACCCATGAACTGTGGAACGTCCATTTCTTGAATCAGATCATCGACACCATGGCCGAAGGGTTGTTCACCCTGGATGATCAGGGCATCATCACCTCCTGGAACCGGGCCATGGAAAAAATATCGGGTTTTTCCGCCTCTGAGGCGGTGGGACAGCGCTGTGACATTCTCAAGTGCAGCCGGTGCTACGGCAAGCAGTGCCCGGCCGATATCCAGGCATGCGGGGTGATGCGCCATGGCCGCACCGAAGCCAAAGAATGTTTTGTCCGGCACAAGCAGGGATATGATGTGCCGGTGATCAAAAACGCCCGCCTGGCCAAAGATGACCAGGGCCGGATCCTGGGCATCGTGGAAACCATCACGGACCTGACCGAGCTGTCTCTGGCCAGAAAAAGAGAGGAAGATACCCGGCGACAGCTGCAGGAAACCTTTCGTCTGGGCAACATCATCGGCAAAAGTCCGGCCATGCAGAATGTGTTTGAAGCCATCCGTGCCGCCGCAGACAGCCGGGCCACCGTGCTGATCCAGGGAGAGAGCGGCACCGGCAAGGAACTGGTGGCCAAAGCGATTCACTACAATACGTCTGAAGATCAGCGTCCTTTGGTGACGGTCAACTGTTCAGCCCTGTCCGAAACCCTGCTGGAAAGCGAATTGTTCGGCCATGTCAAGGGCGCGTTCACCGGCGCCCATAAGGACCATATGGGCCGTTTCGAACAGGCGGATACCGGCACCATCTTTCTGGATGAGATCGGGGAACTGACCCCGTACATGCAGGTGAAACTGCTGCGGGTTCTCCAGGAGCGGGAGATTGAACGGGTGGGGGATACGAAACGGCGGAAAATCGATATCCGGATCATTGCCGCCACCAACAAGAATCTGACCGGGCTGACCCGGCAGGGCGCCTTTCGGGAAGATCTGTTTTACCGGCTCAAGGTGTTCACCATCCATATCCCGCCGCTTCGAGACCGAAAGGAAGACATTCCGCTGTTGACCGAGTATTTTGTCCGCAAGACCGAAAAACGGGAAAACAAGTCCATCAAAGGCGTGGGGCCCGGCGCCATGAAAGTGTTGATCGCCCACACATGGCCCGGTAATGTCAGGGAACTGGAAAACGCCATTGAACACGCCTTTGTGGTCTGCGCAAATGCGTTCATCTCAGAGGCTGATCTGCCGGTTGAAATCCACAAGGCCCCTGATATCCGAAAGCCTGCCTCATCTGAAACACGGACCCGGGAACCGGCGTCACAAGACCTGACCCGGGAGGCGCTGGTGGAACTGCTGGACCAGTGCCACTGGAACAAGGCGGAGGTGGCCCGCCGCATCGGCAAAAGCCGGACCCTGGTGTGGAAACTCATGAAAAAATGGGACATTCCTCTCCAGCGTTGAATTCCCTGACATGCGGGCAGGATATTCACCAATCAGATGTGGACAATGTCGTTGCCGCCGCTTGAGAGGTGTTTTAGGATGCAGTGGAAAAAAACAACAGTGGTTTGTGCCGACAAACAAAGGGTGACCGCCCTGGCACCGGTCATCATCTCCGCCAGCCGGGCCACGGATATCCCCGCGTTTTATACGGACTGGCTGATCCATCGGCTGACGGCCGGATATGCGGTATGGTACAATCCGTTCAATCAAAAGCCCTGTTTTGTTTCTTTTGAAGCGGCCCGCCTGTTCGTGTTCTGGACCAAAAACCCCCGGCCGTTGATGGCCTGTCTGGATGCATTTGAACAACGGGAGCTCAATTATTATTTTCAGTTCACGCTCAACGATTATGAACAAGAAAGATTCGAGCCCGGTGTGCCGCCTCTGGCAGAACGGATTCGCACATTCAGGGACCTGTCCGACACCATTGGAAAGGAACGGGTCATCTGGCGGTTCGATCCCTTGATCGTGACGCCCCGGCTGTCCCCGGAACGCCTGCTGGAAAAAATCGAGTCCACCGGCAGGCAGTTGATGCACAAAACCGACAAACTGGTGGTCAGTTTCGTGGATGTCGCTGCCTATCAAAAGGTTCGCAACAACCTGGTCCGGGAACTGGATCTGTTTGACCGATCATCGGTGCTGTCTGCAGAACCGGGCCGGAATCAGATCCGGATCATCGCTGAAGGCCTGAAACAGTTGAGGAAACAGTGGCACGCCCAGGGCTGGGACATCACCGTGGCCACCTGCGGTGAATCCATGGACCTGGCTGCGGACTACGGCATCGTTAAAAACAAGTGTATCGATGATGATCTGATCCGGAAAATCTTCCGTCATGACCGCCGGCTGATGCAGTTTATCGATGATGGTGATACCGACCCTGATTTTGCACGGCAGCGGAAAATGTCCGCCACTCCGGGAAAAATCGATCTCAAGGACAAGGGCCAGCGAACCGCCTGCGGGTGCATCTACAGCAAAGATATCGGCATGTACGACACCTGCCGGCATTTCTGTGTCTACTGCTATGCCAATACCTCCCGGAACGTGGTGAACCGCAACTGCAGGAAATTATGAAAAAGGCTGAGTAAGCATCGGATGGAGGATTGAAAAAATGGTGGGCGGTACAAGGATTGAACTTGTGACTTCTACCGTGTGAAGGTAGCACTCTCCCGCTGAGTTAACCGCCCGTGGCCGTTTTTTCAACACAAATCTCTTGATACTCTTTTTTTTTGTATCGGTCAAGAGATCAGCGGCAAAATTTTTCAAAAGTGTTTTTCCTTGACATGCCAAGGCAAAGTATTTTATGGAATCAATACCGCAGGATCAACTGAAATACATTTAAGGAGATAAATTCATGGCATATGATTTCAACGCAGATGAAATATTTGAAATGGCAATCCAGATCGAAGCGAACGGCGCCAAATTTTACAGAAAAGCCGCTGACCTGCAGCAGGAGCCCGACAATAAAGCGTTTCTGGAAAAACTGGCCCGCATGGAAGACAAGCACAAAACCACATTTGAAGCCATGCGAAAGGCCGTATCCGAGGGGCAAAAACAGGAAACCGTGTTCGATCCGGCCAATGAACTGTCCATGTATCTGAAAGCCATGGCAGACAACCATGGCGGGGAAGGCGATCCGGATGTTGCCGAATCTCTGACCGGTGAAGAATCCATGGAAGAGATCATCACCACGGCCGTCGGCCTGGAAAAAGAATCCATATTGTTCTACCTGGGACTCAAGGACCTGGTTCCCGCCAAATACGGGCACGACAAGCTCGATAATATCATCAGGGAAGAAAAACTGCATATCGCCCAGTTGAACGGGTTTTTGAAGAAAATCAAGACATAATCCATCACGCGCCCGTCTGAGAGAAAATCAGTATCCGGGCCGCTGGAGAGAGTCGATGAACAAAAACACCGCCGGGACAAACATGCCCGGCGGTGTTTATTTCAGGACCTGACACTGCAGCAAAAGACTGCCGCAGGTTTTCAGTTTATTTTGTCATGGATTCCAGTTCAGGATTGTTTTTGATGGTCTGCTTGTCACCGGCCAGGTGGCGCCGGGCCTTTTCCTTGTGTTTCTTTATCTGTGCCTGCACTTTGTCAGCCAGGCCGTCAAGGGCGGAATACATGGTTTCAGCTTCATCTTTGGCATTGATTCTGAGTTTGTCACAGATCAGATTGATCTCGGCGATATGACGGATTTTTTCGACGGACAACACCAGGTTTGCCTCCCCCGGGGCATCCA
>JAABTO010000401.1 GCA_011389835.1 Desulfotignum sp.
ATGATTCCGGCCTGGATTTTGACCTGGAGGTGGCCAAGCAGAAGAGCAGTGACAACCCGGTATATTATGTTCAGTATGTCCATGCCCGGATTGCCGGTATTCTGGCCAAGGCGGTTGAACAGCACCCGGAAATGAACATGGATTTCAGACAGGGGCGGCATCTGTCACAACTTGCGGCCCCGGAAGAGATCCAGTTGATCAAGACGTTGGCCGGATTTCCCGGGCAGGTGGAAAAAAGTGCGGCTGCCTGCCATCCCCATGTGATCTTTACCTATCTGATGACCCTGGCGTCGGCGTTTCATGTCTATTATAACCGGCACAAGGTGATCACATCGGATGCCGCACTGACCCTGGCCCGGCTCAGCCTGGTGCTGGCGGTGAAAAAGGTGATCCGGAACGGGCTGTCTCTTTTGGGGGTGTCCGCACCGGACAGAATGTGAGCATGTCTTTTAACGGGGTGTTGAAATACATTATCTATGGATTTATCGGGGTGTGGCTGTTTCTGCTCGGGGTGATGGCCGGCCGGGAGACCGTGCCGGTGACATTTGATACCCAGAATTTTCAGGAACGGCTCAAAACCATTGTCGATGCGTATGTCGACCCGAACGACCCGGCGGATCCGGACGAAAAAATGGCACTTCGTTATTATGACGCGTTGAGTGATGAACAGGGATTTGAGGAGATGGTGATGCCGGTGCCCAAAGAGGATCCGGAACAAACCCCGGATCCTGTCGGAGAACTGGAAACCGCTGTTTCAAAAACACCTGCCGATCAAGCCGAAGGGTTGGACGCGACAGGCGAAATCCCGGTCAAGACCGGTAAAAAAGCGGCCACATTCAACAAGGCAGTGGCGGCAAAACAGATGGAAATCATCGTGCCGGAAAAGGAACCTGCGGCATCGGACGAAAAACTCGAAGCCACCGGTTCTCAGGGCAGGTATACCATTCAGGTGGCGGCGTTCAAATCATTCCGGGACGCGGTCACACAGATGGCGGAACTGGAGAAAAAAGGATTCACTGCAAACCGAACCGCCAAGGAACTGGACGGAATCACCTGGTACCGGGTCAGGATCGGGGCGTTCGCTTCCCGGGATGCGGCGGCCCGGTATCTGGACAAACTGAATCAGGCCGGCATCAACGGCATGATCATTACACGGGAGTGACCATGAAAATTTCTGAACAGGAAGTGGAGAATATCGCTCATCTGGCACGGCTGAAAATGAGTGACGCGCAGAAGCAGGCCCTTTGCGGGCAGCTCAGCGATATTCTGGGATATATGGAAAAACTGGCCCATGTGGATGTCACAGGCGTGAAACCGGCATCGGGTGCGGCATTCATGAACAATGTCCTCAGAGAAGATGTGCCCCACGACAGTCCGGGCCCGGAGGTGACACTGGCCAATGCCCCGGAAAAAGAGGATGATTTTTATCTGGTCCCCCGGGTGGTGAAATAACCGGAAAGGAAAAACACGAATGGAGTTGCATGCATTGAGCCTGGCCCAGGCCTCCCGGCTGCTGGGTGAAAAGAAAATATCTGCCACGGAGCTGACCAGCGCGTTTCTGGCACGGATCGAGACCCACGACAAGACCTTCAACAGTTTTATCACCAGAGATGCATCTGATGCACTGGCCCAGGCCGAGTGGGCGGACCGTGAGATCGCCTCGGGCAATCACGGCGTGTTCACCGGCATCCCCGTGGCCTTGAAAGACCTGCTGTGCACAAAAGGGATGCGCACCACCTGCGGATCGAAAATTCTGGATAATTTTGTGCCGCAATACGATGCCACGGTGGTGGAAAAACTGAGGCAATCCCATGCCGTGTTTATGGGTAAAACCAATATGGACGAGTTCGCCATGGGGTCTTCCACGGAGAACTCCGCCTATTTTCCCACCCGCAACCCCTGGCATGTCGATTACGTGCCCGGCGGGTCCAGTGGCGGGTCGGCCGCGGCGGTGGCGGCGCAGTTCTGCAGCGCGGCCCTGGGGTCTGACACCGGCGGGTCCATCCGGCAGCCGGCATCCCATTGCGGGGTGGTGGGTCTCAAG
>JAABTO010000150.1 GCA_011389835.1 Desulfotignum sp.
GCCTATACCGGCGATCTGGCAGGTGCCATGCCCATGCTGGAGGATTTAAGTGTCTGTACGTTTGATGAATTATGCCAAGGAGAAGATGATGCTCAATGCTATCGATAAAAAAGTGTTAAAAGAGGTCACTGATCTGGAAGGTATGCCCAAAGGGGCCTATAATATCCGGAAAAACGGAAAACTGGAAGGCCGGGAGGTGTCCGCCAACATCAACATCGAAACCAATGAAAAAGGGGATGGTATTGTCATTGATATCAAACCGGGTACCAGGGATGAATCGGTTCATATCCCGGTCATCCTTTCCCAGGCAGGGTTGCATGATGTGGTGTACAACACCTTTATCATCGGGGAGGGATCTGATGTCACCATTGTGGCCGGATGCGGCATTCACTGCGGCAGTGATGCATCTGAAGGCCATTCCGGCATCCATGAATTTCACATCAAGGCCGGCGCCAAGGTCACCTATGTCGAAAAACACGTTGCCCTTGGCGAAGGCAGTGGCAAACGCATCTTGAATCCAACCACAAAGGTGTTTATGGAAGAAAATGCCCAGGCACAGATGGAACTGACCCAGCTGGGCGGGGTGGATGAAGCGAAACGCGCCAACGAGGCACATATTGGTGCCGGCAGTGTGCTGCTGATCACGGAACGGGTGATGACCGAAAAAGATCAGTCTGCAGAATCCAAAAATGAAATCACCCTGGACGGAGAAGACAGCAAGACAAATATTGTTTCCCGTTCTGTGATAAAGGGCAGCTCCTCCCAGGACTTTTATGTCAACCTGACCGCAAAAGCCAAATGCTACGGCCATATTGAATGCGACGCCATTATCATGGACAATGGTATCAACCAGACCATACCGGCGCTGCGGGCCCTTCATCCGGATGCGGAACTGACCCATGAAGCCTCCATCGGAAAAATCGCCAATGACCAGTTGATGAAGCTCATGAGTCTCGGCCTCGATTACGACCAGGCTGTCAACCGCATCATACAGGGATTTTTAGGCTAAACCCGGTGTTTTTTATCCCAGGATATCTTTGATGTCTTGGTCCGGTGTTTTTATGGGCATGATATTGAATTTTTCCACCAGAACATTGAGTATGTTGGGTGTAAAAAACGCAGGAAGGCTCGGTCCCAGGCGGATATCCTGAATACCCAGATACAGCAGGGCCAGAAGAATACAGACTGCTTTCTGCTCATACCAGGATAAAATCATAGACAAGGGAAGATCGTTGACATTGGTATCCAGTGCCCTGGAAAGCGCCAGTGCAATCTGGATGGCGGAATAGGCATCATTGCACTGACCCACATCCAGAAGACGCGGGATGCCGTCAATATCACCAAGGTCCTTGTCAAAAAAACGAAATTTGCCGCAGGCAAGGGTCATGACAACGCAGTCTTCCGGTAATTTCTCCACAAATTCAGTATAATAATTGCGCCCTGGTTTGGCCCCGTCACAACCGGCCACCAGGAAGAAATGGCGGATCTTTCCTGCTTTGACAGCCGCCAGAATATCATCAGCCTTATCAAGAATGGCATTTCTGGCAAACCCCGTCATAACGGCTCCCTTCTCCACATCCTCTTCAAATCCGGGAAGGGCCAGCGCACGGTTGATCACCGGCTGGAAATCGGTGTCCGGGATATGCGGTATGCCGGGCCATCCTACCAGGCCGGAGGTAAACAGATTTTTTTCATAGGCTTTTTGGGGACGCTGCAGACAATTGGTGGTCATCAGGATGGCACCGGGAAACTCCTTGAATTCCCGGGTCTGGTTCTGCCATGCCGTGCCGTAATGCCCGTAAAAATGTTCATATTCTTTTAATTTCGGGTACCCATGAAGCGGGAGCATTTCACCATGGGTATATATGTTGATTCCCGTTCCCCGGGTCTGTTTGAGCAGTTCTTCAAGATCTTTGAGATCATGGCCGGACACCAGGATGGCTTTGCCTTTTTTATGCCCCAGGGGAACCCGGGTGGGTACGGGATGTCCGTATGTTCGGGTATTGCCTGCATCCAACAGTTCCATGGCCCGGTATGCGGTCTTGCCGCAGTCAAGGACCAGTTGTACCAGGTCATCCTGATTCAGTCCAGTTTGCTGGATGGCAGCCAGGGCCTTGAATATAAAATGGTAGAGTTTATCATCTTCCTGCCCCAGAATCTGGGCATGCTCTGCATAGGCAGCCACCCCTTTAATACCGAACAGCAGCGTATGTTTTAATGACAGAATGTCCGGACTGTCTGCCGGGTATGAAAACAATCCCACCCTTGCCGCCTGCTCAAGGAGTTCATCCCGGGTTTCTGCCGGTTGAAATGTGGCAGCACCTTGTTTGAGCTGCAGGGGAACGTTCCTGCTTTCCAGTTGTTTCTTGAGATCTTCGCGCAATGCAACGCTCTGATGGATCAGGTCTACAAACCGCTGGGGATCGAAATCCACATTGGTTAAGGTTGAAAAGGCGGCTTTGGCGGTAAACACACCATACCGCGGATCCTCTATGCTGAACCTGATGCCTTGAAGCACCACCTGGGAAAGCCCCATCAGGCTGTATAGAAGCAGGTCCTGAAGGTCGGCCACGTCCGGTTTCTTTCCGCAGACACCCAGGACATCACACCCGGTTCCCTTTGCCGTCTGCTCGCATTGATAACAAAACATATCCCTTCCCTTGTAATCATGGCGGCCGGATCAGTATAGAATCCAGCCGCCATTGCCTGTTATGAACCTTATTGGGATTTGTCGCCATCCTCTGATTTTTTCTTGTCATAGGTATGGACTTCAGATGTATCGATGGACATTTTGTCCATGGTTTCCTGACGTTCTTTTTTTCTTTCCTCCACAAGATCTTCACCCGCTTCATTTTTCTTTTTTTCGTCTGTCATGGCATTCCCCTCCTTTTTTTGCTGGCTTTTGCTTCCTGCCCTTCCGTCATCACAGGCATCTTGTGCCGGTTCATTGGGTCTTGCATGTTCGGCAAATTCAGGGGCCTGTGTACAGACATCCAGTTCAGCATCTTGTTTTTTTGTATCATCCGTCATAAAACACCCCGGTTTCGCGGCAACACATCATGCCGCCGTTTTTTCATGGGCATGGCGGTCTGTGATCACGATTTCCACAGCCCATGGACATTACAATATTCGCGGGCCGTCACGTTCTGATTTTTGGTGGCAAAGAATGTTTCCGGAGTCTGGCCAGGTTTCAAAAAGTGCCGGCAGGAATCATCCCCATCAAGAATTTCGATCCATTCGATATAATGTTTTTCCTCCATTGGATGGGGGTTGCTCCCCACTTTCACGGTGACCCCGCCCTCTGCTGCTTCAATAACAGGCACATGTTTTTCTTTGCCCTCATCTGCGGCGGCTTTTGCCTCAAAAAGCGCCATCTCCTCTCCACAGCAAACCAAATCACCTTCTCCACCGTGAAGGACTTCAATAATGTTTCCGCATACATCGCATTTATAGACCTGTTTTCTCTGTGCCATGTGACTGTCTCCTCATTGTAAAGTATTTGTTTCCATCTGCCTGTTTTTTATGTTTTTAAGTATGATCAAACAAATTAGAGCTGAAAACAATAGGGAAAAACATGTACTTTTCCATAATTTTCCCTTTATATTTTCCTGGCGTGATGGTCGACATCCGTTCATGATAAGGCAGTTGATAAAAAAAATTGAATTTTACTGAAATTGGCGGTAACGTGATCATGTGAATATACATTGTACCATTTTACAGGGATAAACAACGAATGACCTCTTTTGAAAAAACACCTGACACCCATACCGACAAGAACGTTCCGGAACGGGACACGCCCCGATCGTCCGAAAATCCAAAATCGCCCTCCCCGGGGACTGATTATCCGGTAGTGGGACTTGGGGCTTCGGCCGGGGGTGTTCAAGCGCTTCAGGATTTTTTCACGGCCATGCCCGCCAACCCCGGTATGGCATTTGTGGTAATTTTGCATCTGGAGCGGCACAGGGAAAGCCATCTGACTCCCATACTCGCCCGCTGCACTGACATGACGGTAACCGAGGTCACCGCATCCACCCCCATCCAGCCGAATCATATCTTTATCATTCCGCCTGATCACATTCTGCGCATACAGGACCATACCCTTCAGCTGTCTGAACTGCCGGAAGACCGCCTGAAACGCAAACCTGTGGACGCTTTTTTTCAGTCCCTGGCCCGGGCTTGCGGCAAACGGGCCATCGGAATCATCCTTTCCGGCACCGGCGGTAACGGTTCGGTGGGTGTCAAAGAGATCAAAAAAGTCGGCGGCATTGTCCTGGTGCAGGATCCGCAAGAGGCTGCCTATGCCGGCATGCCCCGAAATGCGATCAGGACAGGCTGTGTTGACCGGGTACTGAAGATCGGTGCCATGTCCGGACTTCTGACCGCCTACGCCCACCACCCCTATCTGCTTCCTGAAACCGGGACAAACCAAAAAGCAGATGACAATGAACCGGTATCTGAAACAGATCATGAAAAAGAATGGAACGGCATTCGCGCCGTCATAGAACACCTGCGGTCCGAAACCGGCCGGGAATTTCGTTGTTTTAAAAAGAAGATGCTGGTACGGCGGGTGCAGCGGCGAATGGGGCTTCGGGATGTAACCGATGTTGACCGGTATCTGCAAGAACTGAAAACCGATCCTCAGGAGTGCCAGGCCCTGATCGAAGATCTGCTGATCGGGGTGACCCGGTTTTTCAGGGATGCCGAGGCATGGGAGGTCCTTCGACAGGAGGTTGTCCGCAAACTGATCGCTGACGGGAATGCCGCTTCTTCCATCCGGGGCTGGGTACCTGGATGCGCCTCCGGAGAAGAAGCCTATACCCTGGCCATTCTGCTCTACGATGAAGCTGAAAAATCAGGGTACCGGGGAAAAATAAAGGTATTTGCTACCGATGTGGGAATGGAACGTCTTCAACGGGCCCGGGAAGGGGTATTTCCCGACAGCATCGAACTGGATGTGCCCCCCGCTGTGCTTGAACGCTATTTCAACAAGCAGGATGATTCCTACCAACTGGTTTCCCAAATCCGTGAACTGGTGGTTTTTGCCAACCAGGACCTCCTCTCTGACCCGCCATTTTCTCACCTCGACCTGGTCTCCTGCCGAAACCTGATGATCTACCTGGAGGCTGAGACCCAAAGCAAGGTGCTGGCGCTGTTCCATTTTGCCCTGAAGCCCGGGGGATGTCTCTTTCTGGGTCCGGCCGAAACCGTCGGCGGACAACGGGAGAGCCTGTATGAAACAGTTTCCAGGAAATGGCGTATCTATCGGCGTATCGGCCACACCCGCCATGATCTGATCAGTTTTCCGCTGTACGGCACCCAGACCGCGCGACGGGAGCTGGACCATATGGGAAAGCGTCTGCCCGCTGCGCAAAGGCCCCGCATGAACGATCTGATGAACCGGGCCCTGGCTGCCCGGTTCGGGCCGGCTGCCGTACTGGTGAACCCTCAATTGGAGGTGGTCTATTTTCACGGCAACACCGAACCCTATCTGGCCCGGCCCACCGGGACGCCCACCGCCAATCTGCTGGACATGGCCCGGGACGGAATCCGCCATAAACTTCAAGAAATGGTCACGGAGGCACTTTCCCTGAAACGGCCGATCCGGATGGAAGACGCCCGTGTCCGAGACGGCGGTACCTGGACACCATTGGTCATCACTGCATCTCAGGTCAGGGCGGGCATAGATATCGGTCCTCTGGTGGCCCTGACCTTTGAAACCATCACAGATGAAACGCCCGGGACGACTGCCAAACCATTGGCGCCGACAGTTTCGGGTGAAACCGACGAACTGGTCAACGAGCTGAAAGAAGAGCTTCGTGTCAACCGGTTCGATCTGGAATCCACCATTCAGGAACTGGAAAGTGCCAACGAGGAACAAAAAGCCTCCAATGAAGAAATCACCTCGATGGTTGAAGAACTTCAGTCCACCAACGAAGAGCTGGAGACCTCCAAGGAAGAACTTCAGTCGCTCAACGAAGAGTTGGCCACCACCAACCAGCAGCTTCACAGCAATCTCCAGGAACTTGAAAATATCAACAACGATCTGAACAACCTGCTGAGGTCCACCGACATTGCCACCATTTTTCTTGACGGCAAATTGCATATCCGCTGGTTTTCCCCGGCAGTCCGGGAACTTTTTTCGATCATCTCCTCGGACATAGGCCGATCCATCACCGATTTTTCCTGCAAGCTTCAGGATCCCGACCTCTTTTCAGACGTCCGGGGGGTGCTGCAACAGCTGGGCCCGGTCAAACGGCAGGTAAAGGGAGGGGACAAATGGTATCTTCGAAGAACCCTGCCCTACTGCACCGCGAATGACCGCATCGCCGGTGTGGTGATCACTTTCACCGATATCACCGACCTTCTGACAGCCCGAAAACAGCTTGAAAAATTCAACCAGACCCTGGAAACACAGGTCCGGCAGCGGACCCGTCAGCTGCAAAAACTGTCACTGGAGCTTTCCCGGGCCGAGGAAAACGAACGCCGAAGAATCGCCGAAATACTTCATGACGATCTGCAGCAGATCCTGGCCGGTGCCCGGTACTGCCTGGACCGGGTCGAAAGTGACACCGGGACAGGCACAAAAAACCTGGACCAGGTGTACAAGTTTATCGATCAGGCAATCCAGGCCACCCGACAGTTGAGCCATCAGCTGAGCCCGCCGATCCTGCAGGAGGGGTTACTGCCGGCCCTGGAATGGGCCCGGCGATGGTTCAAGGAGAAAAACGGGATTGATCTGCACCTGCATCTTGATCCTGAAGCTGAACCCCAGGCCCTTGAGTTGCGCTACCTGATGTTCACCGCCTGCCGGGAACTGCTGTTAAATATTGTCAAGCATGCCGGGGTGGAAAAGGCGGATCTGTATCTGGACCGCAAGAACGGAACGATCCGACTGACGGTCGAGGACCAGGGCCGGGGATTTGACCCGGGTACCATAGAAAGCACACAAAGCAACGGGTTCGGTCTGCTCAATATCCGCGAGCGGATCACTGCCATAAGCGGGGAAATGACGATCGACTCCCGGGCTGAAAAAGGCACCCGGATCATCGTAACCATTCCTGAAACCGCCATCGAAGAAGTTCGGGAGCAGCAGCAACCGGCAGCAAGCTCCAGACTGCCGCCCTCGGATGTTGCCCCGCCTTTGGGCGATGCCCTGCGCATCCTGCTGGTGGATGACCATGAGGTGATGCGGGAAGGACTTCGAACACTTCTAAAGGATGAACCCGGCATTGAGGTCATCGGCGAGGCACCGGATGGAGAAACCGCCCTGGATATCATTGCAAAGGAACATCCGGATATAGTGCTCATGGATGTGTCCATGCCGGGGATAGGCGGGGAGGAGGCCACCCGGCAGATTCAAAATCAATTTTCCAGAACCGTGGTGATCGCACTTTCCATGCATGATGCCTCGGATCGGGCCGAGGCCATGGTTGCGGCCGGTGCCCATGCCTATGTTCAGAAAACCGCTTCGCTGGAGACCCTCTTGTCGGCCATTCGGCTGGCGGCAAAGCATTTGGAGCGCCTGGGATAGTGAATGGGTGTCTGACGTAACCGATTTACATGAAAACCTGTATTGTACTGTTTGTATATCCGGTGCACAGTTAAAAAAACTGGCCCGGACCAGGACCTGATCGGGACAATGATCCGGCCCTGGCGGCTGCAACGGTACAAAGACGCGCGATTCAATCATTTTGTTTGAACGAAAGGAGAAAAAATGCCAAAAAAAGATGAGATTTACAAATGCGACGTATGCGGAAACGTGGTGCTTGTCCTCGAAGGCAAAGACGGTGACCTTGTCTGTTGTGGAGAGAACATGAGAAAACTCTCTGAAGAGGAAATGAAGCCGTATAACCCCAAACTCTCCAAACCCGGTTCTCCGTAGATTGTTGGGTGAGGCCGGACACTCATTCCGGCCTCATAATTGTCAGCAGTGTCTGGCACAAATGCTTAAACAAACAAAGGAGTGCTCCATGCTCAGAAGTGTAAATGAAATCATCGGATACAAACTGCACGCGGATAACCAGCATTTTGGCACCTGTAAAGATGTTTTGTTTGATGACCGCTGGTGGACCGTGCGCCACATCATTGCCGATACCGGAAACTGGCTGATTGGCAAAACGGTGCTGGTATCTCCCATCATGATCGACCAGCCGGACTGGAATACCCGAAGTCTTTATCTCACCATCTCCAAAGAAGCGCTGGAAAACTGCCCGGCACCATCCGCAGATGAACCGGTATCCCGGGAGCACGAAAAAAAAATGTACCGGTATTACGGGTATCCTTATTACTGGGCCGGTCCCGGCCTGTGGGGTCAGGCACCCAGTCCTGCAGCCGTGGAAGCAATGACAACCGACACACCTCCCGCTGCTGAAGATGAGGACCTGGATGAATCTGAATCAGACCCTGCACAGGGAAATCACCTTCGCTCTTTCAAAAAGGTCAAAGGATACTTTATCAAAGCATCGGACGGGGACATCGGCCATGTGGAAGATTTTATCTTAGATGACGATACCTGGGCCCTTCGGTATGTGGTCGTGGACACCCGCAACTGGCTGCCCGGGGGCAAAAAAGTGCTGCTGTCTCTGCATTGGGTCAACGCCATCCACTGGCTGGATTCCACCTTTGAGATGGACCTGACAACCCAGGCCATTAAGGACGGTCCTGAATTTGATCCCCGAGAACCAGTGAATCAGGAGATTGAAACACAGTTATACGACTATTACGGCAGGCC
>JAABTO010000151.1 GCA_011389835.1 Desulfotignum sp.
CCGGTTGAACCACACCATCCGGACCTATGGCCATGTGACCTTTGACGAGACCCGGACCGGTATTGTCAGTTCCAAAA
Organism: Desulfotignum sp.; assembly: GCA_011389835.1. GTDB lineage: Bacteria > Desulfobacterota > Desulfobacteria > Desulfobacterales > Desulfobacteraceae > Desulfotignum. The sequence goes on from JAABTO010000151.1 coordinate 78, forward strand.
CCGCCGGCTGGATTGACACGCTTTATGCCGACTACACCGGGTTTGTTCTGGAAAAAGGCGACCCTCTTTTTACCATCTATTCGCCGGCCCTGCTGGCATCCCAGGAAGAATACCTGTCTGCCTATAACAATTATCAGGTACATAAAACGCCTTTAAACAAAGAGATGCTGGCATCCGTCAAAAAACGGCTGACATACTATGACATCTTAGACCCGGACATCGCGTTTCTGGAACAGACCGGGCAGGTCCGAAAGGCATTGACCCTCCGGTCCCCGTTCAAAGGGGTGGTAACCCATAAAAACGTCATCGAAGGGGCGTATGTCAAAGCCGGGGACAGCCTGTTCACCATTGTGGATCTGTCCACGGTGTGGGTGGAAGCCCATATCTATGAGTATGAGCAGAACCTGGTCTATGAAGGCCAGACTGTTGAAATGGCCCTGTCCTATAACCCGGACAAGGTGTACACGGGACAGATCGCTTATATTTTTCCTTATCTTCAGCCCGAAACCCGGGATGTGGTCATCCGGATCGCCTTTGACAACAAGGCCGGAGACCTGAAACCGGATATGTTTGCCAATATCGAAATAAACACCAGCCAGGATGCCGCCGGCCTGATCATTCCGTCTGAAGCGGTGATCCATTCCGGGGAAAGACAGCTGGTGTTTGTGGCCGAAGGCAACGGCCGGTTCACCCCCCGGCAGATCACCACCGGGGTTTATCTGGCAGAGGGCCGGGTTCAGGTGCTGACCGGCCTGGCAGAAGGAGATGATGTGGTGGTCTCCGGCCAGTTTCTGCTGGATTCCGAATCCCGGCTCAAGGAGGCGATCCAGAAAATGATGGCGGAAAAGTCCGTTAAGGCGGATGGTTCCGGTGAGGTAGACGGCCCCGGTCCGGATGCAGGAAGCGGGGATACGGCCGGTACAAACGGTTTTTTTGAAGACATGGAAGACGCGGCCGAAGATGATTTTTTCAAGGACATGGAATAGCCGGTGATGTGGCATCTGTCACCGCAGTCACCTGATTTGAGGAATTGCTCACAATGATACTCAAGATAATTGAATGGTCCATACACAACCGGTTCATGGTGATCCTGACCACGGTGTTCGTGATCGCGGGCGGCATCCTTGCCATGATGAAAACCCCTTTGGATGCCATTCCAGACCTGTCCGACGTTCAGGTGATCATCTATACCGAATATCCGGGCCAGGCCCCCCAGGTGGTGGAGGATCAGGTGACCTATCCCCTGACCACGGCCATGCTCAGCGTGCCGTTTGCCAAGGTGGTCCGGGGATATTCCTTTTTCGGGTACTCCTTTGTGTACCTGATTTTCGAGGACGGTACCGACATCTACTGGGCCAGGTCCCGGGTCATGGAATACCTTAATTTCGTGTCCGGCCGGTTGCCCCCCGGGGTGACCCCCAGTCTCGGGCCCGATGCCACCGGCGTGGGGTGGGTGTATGAATACATTCTCCAGGACACCACCGGGGAGACCGATCTGTCGGAACTGCGGTCCCTGCAGGACTGGTTTGTCCGGTATGAACTCACGGCTGTGCCCGGGGTGTCCGAGGTGGCCAGCATCGGCGGGTTTGTCAAACAGTACCAGGTGGAGGTAGACCCCAATAAACTGGCCTCCTACGGCATTTCCATCAAAAACATCAAAACCGCCATTCAGCGGTCCAACGCAGATGTGGGGGGGCGCCTGCTGGAGATGGGGGAAACCGAGTTCATGGTCCGGGGCCGGGGATATATTCAATCTCTGAAAGACCTGGGACTGATCGCAGTGTCTGTAGATGACAGGGGCACCCCGATTCTTCTCAAGGATGTGGCCACCCTCCAGATCGGACCGGAGCTGCGCCGGGGCATTCTGGAATGGAATGGGGAAGGGGAGGCCGTGGGCGGTATCGTGGTGATGCGTTACGGTGAGAATGCCCGGGAAGTGATCCATCGGGTCAAGGAAAAACTGGCTGACCTGGAAAAAGGGCTGCCCCCCGGGGTCAGGATCGTTACCGGGTATGACCGGGCCGCGCTGATCGAACGGGCCGTGGACACGCTCAAGACCAAGCTCACCGAGGAGATGATCGTGGTGGCCCTGGTGTGCATCGTGTTCCTGCTGCATTTCAGATCCGCGTTCGTGGCGGTCTTCACGTTGCCGGTGGGGATTTTGATGTCGTTTCTGATCATGTATCCATTTGGCATCAACGCCAATATCATGAGCCTGGGGGGCATTGCCATTGCCATCGGCGTAATGGTGGATGCGGCCATCGTGATGGTGGAAAACGCCCATAAGCACCTGGAGCGGGACCGGGGAAAAAAAAGCCACACCCGGATCATCATGGAAGCATCCAAAGAGGTGGGGCCGGCCCTGTTTTTCAGTCTGCTGATCATCACGGTCTCGTTTCTGCCGGTGTTCAGCCTCATGGAGCAGTCCGGCCGGCTGTTCAAGCCCCTGGCCTACACCAAGACCACGGCCATGGCCGCCTCTTCGGTACTGGCCATCACCATCATCCCGGTGCTTATGACCTTTTTTGTGAAAGAACATCCTATCGATCCGAAACAATCAAAGGCCAAAAAAATCAGGATCTGGATGCTGGCCCTGGCAGGGCCGCCCCTGGCAGTGATGTTCATGGGGCTTGCCGGCGTCAATCTGCCGGACTGGTCCCTGGTGCTGGCCCTGGGACTGTCCGTGTTTTTCGGGATCTGCCTGTTTCCTCAGAAGATCCTGCATGAAGACAGAAATCCGGTAAACCGGTTTCTGATCCGCATCTACCGGCCCATGATCAAAGGCGTGCTTAAATGGCGGCGCATCACGGTGGTGGCGGCCCTGGTGGCCGTGGCCGTGACCTGGTATCCCATGACCCGGGCGGGCACCGAGTTCATGCCGCCGCTCAACGAAGGGGATCTTCTGTACATGCCCACCACTCTGCCCGGGATCTCCATCACCAAGGCAAAGGAGCTGTTGCAGCAGACCGACAAGCTCATCCAGCGGTTTCCGGAAGTGAAAACCACCCTGGGCAAGATCGGCCGGGCCGAGACTTCCACGGATCCGGCCCCGTTGTCCATGATCGAAACCGTGATTATGCTCAGGCCCCAGGTAGAGCATGAAATCATCCACACCCCCCGGGTTTTTTCAGACTGGCCGGGCTGGCTGAAGCAGCCCCTCACCTGGATCTGGCCGGAGCAGAAAAACGGAAAAATCCTCCATGAATGGCGCAAAAAAAAGATCGACCGGTTTTACGCCGGCTGGCCGGAGTGGCTCGCAGCCCCGCTGGCCCGGATTCTGCCTGAAGAGCGGTACATCACCATGCAGGAACTGATCGATGACCTGGATGCTGCCGTGAAGTTTCCGGGGTTGACCAATGCCTGGACCATGCCCATCAAAACCCGGATCGATATGCTGTCCACCGGGATCAAAACCCCGGTGGGCATCAAGATCATGGGGCCGGACCTGGCTGTTCTGGCAGATCTGGGCGAGCAGATCGAGGCCCTGCTCAGGGATAAGCAGGGCACATTGTCCGTGTTTTCAGAGCGGGTGACCGGCGGCAATTACCTGGATTTCGCCATCAACCGGGAACAGATTGCCCGGTACGGACTTCAGGTCCAGGATGTCCAGGATATCATCACCACGGCCATCGGCGGGATGAACGTGACCCATACCATCGAGGGGCTGGAGCGGTATCCGGTGAACCTGCGTTATAACCGGGCGTTCAGGGACAATATCGACACCCTGCGCCGGGTCCTGGTGCCCACGCCCACAGGGGCCCAGGTGCCCCTGGTCCAGCTGGCGGATATTGCCGTGAAAAAAGGACCGGCCGGTATCAAGAGTGAGAACGCCAGGAAAACCGCCTGGGTGTTCGTGGATATCCGGGGCATGGACCTGGGCACCTATGTGAGCCAGGCCAAAACCCTGGTGGATGAAAACATCACGCTGCCCACCGGGTATTCCCTGGTATGGTCCGGCCAGTTCGAATACATGGAAAAGGCCCGGAAAACCCTGAATATCATCATCCCGGCCACCCTCGTGCTGATCTTCATTCTGCTGTTCATGCATTTTCACAACATCACCGAGGTGGTGATCGTGATGGTGAGTCTGCCGTTTTCCCTTGTAGGCGGGTTCTGGCTGATCTATCTGCTGGGATACAACCTGTCCGTGGCCGTGGGAGTGGGGTTCATCGCTCTGGCCGGTCTGGCCACGGAAACCGGCATCGTGATGCTGGTGTACCTGGACGAGGTGTTCAATCGGCGGACCGCCGCCGGTCAGATGATATCCATGCCTGACCTGCATGCCGCCATTGTGGAAGGGGCGGTGGAGCGGGTCCGGCCCAAGGTCATGACCGTGGCCACCACCCTGATCGGGCTGTTGCCCATCATGGCCGGCACCGGTGCCGGGTCCCAGATAATGAAGCGCATCGCCGCCCCCATGGTGGGGGGCTTGCTGACCTCAGCGGTCATGACCCTGATTATCATCCCGGTGATCTACTATTTCTGGCGGTCACGGACCATTCATAAACCATAACCTAAAACGTTACACGTACAGATCGAAAACCTGAAAATCAAGAAAGGATTCAACCCATGAAAAACCTGACACAGAAATTTTTTACCCTTGTCGTCCTGGCAGCTGCCCTGTTTTTTTTCACCGCCCCGGCCGGTGCCATGGAAGGCCATGACATGGGGTCTTCCGACCGGATCGGGGTCCTGTTCCATGAGTCGATGCAGGACGGATACATGCTTTCCTATTACCTGATGGATCTGCGGAAAACCAAAGAGAATGCTGCAGACAGCCATGCCAGTCATGATCAGTCAGCCCATGAAAAAGATGAGATGGACAAACCCCATCATATCATGGTGTACATCATGGACAAGGATCACACCATGGTAGAACAGGCCAAGGTGGGCTTTTTGATCAAAGGCGGAGACAAAGAGACCCAGAAGATCATGGCCATGTACATGAGCCAGGGGTTCGGCATCACAGCAGACATGAAAGCCAAAGGGGTGTATGAGATCACGGTGAAGGCGGTGATTGATGACGTCACCTTGATGGACCGGTTTAACCATGAGATGAAGTAACCCGGTGCCGGACCGTTCATCGCATGCACAGCCGGAGCCCCCGCCGGGGGCGGAGGGATGGTTGAGACTTTTTCTGGCATGTTGATGCACAATGATCGATCGTGTTTGATATTGACGCGTCCGGCAAATGCGTGTCATATTATTATGATTATGCTGTATTATCGAAAAACAGGGTCAGGTCCGCCGGTGATTCTGGTCCATGGGCTTCTGGGGTCGTGTGCCAACATGGGTGAGCTGGCCCGGGGTCTTTCCCGGCGGTTTGAAGTGCTGGCCGTGGATCTTCGGAACCACGGCCGGTCGTTTCATGCGCCGGACATGACCTATCCAATAATGGCGAAAGATCTGGCCGGTTTCATGGACGACATCAAACTGGACAGCGCCGCTGTGGCCGGCCATTCCATGGGGGGCAAATGCGCCATGCAGCTGGCCATGGATTATCCGGAAAAAGTGGCCGGACTTGCGGTGCTGGACATGGCCCCAAGAGCGTATGAACCGATATGGACCTCTTATGTCCGGGTTTTGCTGGATCTGGATTTGTCACAGATTGTCCGCCGGGAACAGGCAGAACGGGCCCTGGCGGATGCGGTGCCGGACCAGGTTTTCCGGGGATTTCTGCTTCAAAACCTCAAACGCGCCAGTGACGGCCGTTTTTTCTGGCGGTCGGATCTGAGGGCGATTCTGGCGGCTATGCCCGATATCAGTGCGCCGGTAACCGGGGAACCCTACCCGGGACCGGGCCTGTTCATTCGGGGAGGGGGGTCGGATTTTGTGAGTGACCGGGACTGGGAGGATATCAAAGCCCTGTTTCCCGCAGCAGACCTCAAGACAATATCCCGGGCCGGACACCTGGTTCATCTGGAACATCCGGACCTGATCACGGAGCTGCTCACTGATTTTTTTGGATATAGTTCCGGTTTGTCCCGCGGGCCGGATGAATAAAGAAAAAACAGAGGCGACCCATGCCGGTTCATATCACCCATAAGATTCAGATCCCGGACAATGAGATTCAGCTGGAGGCCATCCGTGCCCAGGGAGCCGGGGGACAGCATGTGAACAAAGTGGCCACTGCCATCCATCTGCGGTTCGATATCCAGGCGTCATCCCTGCCTGAGGAGATCAAGTCCCGGCTTCAGGCCCTTTCAGATCAGCGGATATCCAAGGACGGTATCATTGTCATCAAGGCCCAGCAGTTCCGGAGCCAGGAAAAAAACAGAACCGATGCGATAAAAAGACTGAGGCAATTGGTTTTGCAGGCCATGGTCCGGCCCAAAAAAAGAAAGCCCACCCGTGTGACAAAATCGGCCCAGAAAAAACGCCTGGATAAAAAAACAAAACGCGGCCGGGTGAAACGGCTGCGGGGGTCGGTATCGCCTGATGATTGACATACACTGTATAGATTTTGCAAAAAATAAGGAGTTATCTGATGCGCTTGGGAATGCATACCTACAGCCTGTATCACCACGGAGTGGCTGAAGACTGGGCCGGGTTCAAACTGCCGTGGCAGCGGCAGATGACCCTGTTTGAAATGATGGACTATATCCAGACCCTGGGGCTGGAGGGCCTGCACCTGGATGCCAAAGCCCTGGATAGAATGGAAAAGGCGTATTTCGAACAGATCCGTCAGTATGCCAGGGACCAGGATCTCTATCTGGAATTTAACTTTGCCCTGAAAAGCGGACATTATGATTCTGCGGTCCAGTTCGACATTTCAGACGGACTGGCCATTGCCCATGCCATCGGTGCAGATGTCAGCAAGATCGGCATGAACCTGACGCGACCCCGGCCGTTGGCCGCGGGCAAATTTCACCCGGATGTCATGGCTCAGCTGAAAACTGTGGTGAAAAAAGTTACGTCGTCGCTGAATCTGGTGGAGAAGATCGGGGTCAGGCTGGCCCTGGAAAATCATACTGATGCGTTTTCCGAAGAAGTGCTTTGGGTCCTGGACCGGATCGATCATCCCCTGGTCGGTGCCTGTATCGATACCGTGAACGGGATCCATGTTACGGAAAATCCTATCACAGCGGTGGAAAACCTGGCCCCCCGGGCATTCACCAACCATTTCAGGGACAATAGAATCATAATCACACCCTGGGGCCTCAAGTTTACCGGTGCAGCCGTGGGAGAGGGGGACCTGGACATGATACGGGCATATGAGCTGATCCAACAGAATCCAGACATGAGCCGGATCAACATTGAACTGGATCTGGAGTGCCCGCTGGACAGCATGGAAGCCGCCATGGCAACTGAAAAGGCGGCACTGGAAAGAAGTGTGGCCTATTGCCGGGATGTACTCAAGATCAATTGACAGGCGTGTCGATAACCGGCCGCATTTTATTTTAATGGTCAGCCCCTCACGGCAAACATGGATTTTCAGATTTGATGCTTGACACTGCCAATCATAAGTGATATTAACCCATTCTGTTTTAATTCGGGGCGTAGCGCAGTCTGGTAGCGCACTTGTCTGGGGGACAAGTGGTCGCTGGTTCAAATCCAGCCGTCCCGACCATGGAAAATAAAGGCTTCTGGCGACTGAGTCAGGGGCCTTTTTTGTGTTTGAGGGGCCCATCCCCGGCAATTTTTGACAAGCGGGTTGTTTTTGTCAAAGGATGGGTGTAGGGTAATCAGAAAAATTTGATGAACCCTTCCTTTTATACAGATGACTGACAATTTTAACGAAAATTTAAAAAAAGAGTCTCGTTCGGAACCCCGGATTCCGGCTTCAGAGGGCGCTATTATTTCGTTCAAACCCCCGGGTAGTGCATGGGAATATCACATCAAATTGCGGGATTTTTCAGCTTCCGGATTGGGACTTCTGGTCAAGGAAGATTCAGATCTTTTGACACATCTGCGTGTGGGAGATGTGTTTACTGTCAATTATCATGAAGATAGCATCCCCATGGACAGTATTCGGCAAAAGAATGTACAGGTCAGGCACATATCTTTTCCAGCGGCCGGCAAGCCTGAAAAACACATGATCATCGGGTTGTGTTTTCTTGAACCCGATGATGAGTCATAGCTCCCATTTTTCTGCCCCGATACCCAATGAATATATTTAGATTGATAATGAAAACTGCACAATCAAGCCCGATCAAGCAGTCGCGATTTCATCTTGACAATCCTTGCTGTTTTTATTACGTCACTTTATTTTGTCAGGCTGACAGCCTGTTTTTTTGCGTAACCAATCAGGAGAGACTGCATATATGAAGGCGAATCAACTGGTACTGGCTTTACTGCTGATGGGATTTCTTGTGGTTCCGGCAACCTTTTCTTCTTTTTCAGGCAGTTGGAATCTGTCTTTGGTTCAGACGGCATATGCATCGGAACCTGCTTTGGAATCAGCAGGACATGGCGCGGATGAGGCCCATACCGCGGAACATGGACACGGTCATCCGGATTTGGGAAAACTGCTGCCGCTGTGGGCCTGTATTCCCTTTGCCTGCATGCTGCTGTCCATTGCGTTGCTGCCCCTGGTGGCCGGGACGTTCTGGCATCATCATTTCGGCAAAATATCCGCGTTCTGGGCCGCTACCCTGGCGATTCCGTTTGCGGTGGTGTACAAGGGAGATGCCATTTATGAAATTCTTC
>JAABTO010000402.1 GCA_011389835.1 Desulfotignum sp.
CCCTGGCTGTTCACATGCACTGACACCCAGCTGACCATCAACAACGGCGCCCTGTTTGCCACGGGCCGGGAAATCGTCATTCCCGGCCCCTACGTCCGGAAAGAGCGGGACCCGCAGGCATGGACCCGGCAGCTGGATGACGGCCAGATCATTGTGCTGCCGGCAACCGCTTCTCCTGAAAAAACTGCCGTGATTCAACGGAAACACATCCGGCTGACCCGGCCTGAAGAAACCGGTGCCGCCTCAGACAACCGAATTCTGGGGACCGTACAATCCATGTACATAACCGGACAGCCAAACGAGGTCATGACCACCATTGATGCGGGGGGGGTGTCCTTCATGCTGGGCATGACCTCCAACCGGTCCGCCCGGCTCGATCTTCAGCCGGGCGTCCATATCACGCTGGAATTTTCTTCCGCCGACATTTTCTGGCAGTGACAACACACCCGGAAGGGGGGCCTGATCCTCTTTTCCGGTCTGTTATTTCATCACCAGAAAATACATGCGGCCTCTCACGTTCATGTGACCGGCCGCAAACCGGGCATATTCATCATTCCCGCAGAACAGGTCGGCCCGGCCCGGCCCGCGGATCGCGCCCCCGGTATCCTGGTTCATGACAAACAGGGAAACCGGTTGCCAGGAATCGGGGTTCCCTGCGTTTTCCGGTGTGTTCAACACAGTGGGAAAGATTTCCGGCAGCCGGGTTTCAATGAAGCCCGGCGCCCCTTTGGGAAAGATCCGATAATCCGTGGCCATGGATCTCAGCGGGGTCAATGTCACGTTGATGTTGCCAAATGGTCCGCCGACACCGATTCTGAAAAAAACCATGCTGTCATTGTAATGAAGCACCTCATCCATCCGGTGAGGATTGGCTTCCAGCCACTGTCGGATGGCCTGCATGGACATCTGTTCTTGAGCGATCTCCTGGTTGTCGATCAGGTACCGGCCGATGGCACGGTAGGAATTGCCGTTGGTGCCGGCATACTGGATTCGGACGATCTCGTCCTCGGGCGTCCGGATCCGCCCGGACCCCTGAACCTCCAGAAAAAACCGGTCCACCCGGTTTTCCAGCCAGGCCACCGGCGGGGCCTGTAAATAAAAATCACGCATCTCATTGATCTGCTTGCGGGAAAAATACGGCACCACCTGATTGCCGCTCACCCGTCCCCTGAGCCGGTCGTGCCCCTGATACCGGTCGGAAAATTTTGCCAGATCGATCTCCACAAGATCTTGAGGAACCGGATACAATGGATACTGAAACCGCGCATCCGGAATCAGACTGCCGCTGTAGGTGGGCTCGAAATATCCGGTGAACAGCACCTGTTTTTTATCATTGGCCCTGCTGGCATACACATGAAACCGGTCCCGGATAAACCGGTTCACATCCGATGCCGGCGGCTCGCCCCCCAGAAAGGCCTGAAGGATTTTTAGGGATTCAACCATATGCCCCACCGTATATTGATCCGGGCCGAACTCAATCATCCGGGATTTGGGCAGCCGGTTATAATATAACAGGCTCTGGTCCAAAGCCGTCAGAAACCCGGAAAAATGCATGCTGTCCGAAAAATCCGGATACCGGTCGCTTGTCAGTTTTTCCAGGGCCGGTTCCTGGACCTCGATCTGGTCTTTATCGGTCAGGATGCCGCATCCGGCTATACTCATCAGGCACGCGGCAAAAAAAATTTTCCCCAGCTGCCGGAACAACCTTTGACCGGGCACGACAGGGGTTTGTTTATTCTTTTTCACATATGGGCCTTTCTTTGGACAAATTTCCCCCCGTGGTCTCGGGCGGATCAATGGGTGTGAGTTCAGGCAATTTCTGTGATGCCGGCCCGAAACGCCCCAGTTCCCGGGCCGGGGGCATGACCTGTTTTTCCATGACCCTCACCGTTCGGTTGAAGCTTGCTGCACAGGTATCAATATCTTTTCCCAGGCGGTTCATGCTCTCTGCCATGGCACACAGGCGTTTATACAGGGTCATCCCGGTTACGCGGATCTTTTCCGCGTTTTCAATGCCTTCTTTCTGCTGCCAGGC
>JAABTO010000403.1 GCA_011389835.1 Desulfotignum sp.
AGAGAAACTCTTCTTTGTCCTGATATCCCAGAATCCTGAGCAGTGCCGGATTCACATCCAGAAACCGCCCCTGCTTGCTGGAAATGAACACCCCGCACCCGGCGTGGGTGAACAGGCGCTGATAACTTTCCTCAGAGGATTTCAGCAGGGCCGCCTGCTCCTTGCGCCGGGTGATGTCCCGGTAAAGAGACAGCTTGGACCGGGTACCGTCCCGGTTGGTCACGGGAATTTCAGTCAGGGCAAATGTTTTTTTCACCGATTCCAGGTAAATTTCAGAATGGCGGGTCTCGTTTCTTTCAAAAATCTCCCGGTAATTACACCATTCGCAGGGTTTTTCATAATTGAGCAGCACCTTGTGGCATTTCTTTCCCATCCCGTCTCCGAACAGGTCCTTCATGAACCGGTTCATGTACTCTACCGTAAAATTTTCGCTCACGATGTAAATGCCGTCCTCAAAGGCGTCCAACGCATCCAGCAACCGCGGGGAATGGTCGTTCATACCGGGTCTCCTTTTTTTTCAAGGATTTTAAAACTATTTTTACAGTATCCCCCGGGATGTCTTTTGTCAATATCGACACTGTCAACATGTCCATGATATACTTTCAGGAAAATACTTTCTAAAAATCAGCAGGAGGCACACACCCTTTGGAAACCGAAAAAGAGATCAAAAAAAGACTGGCGGAACTGGAACTATTGATTAAGGACACCAAGGCCCGGCTGCCGGCCCACTCGATCAAACCGCCGGTGATGATGGATCTTCTGGCGTATGAAGATGAATACGACGACCTGATGAAACAGCTGGCTGACCTGAACAATGGGTAAAGAAAAAGGACACGGATTCATGAACCGGCTAAGATGGAATCGTCTGTAATTTTTTATACTCATCGATCAACGGCTTGTATTCTTCATACGCGCTTTTGGCCCACCAGAGCTGTTCTTCAGACGGACGGCCCTTGATCTTTCCCGGGGCGCCGAACACCAGGGAATAATCGGGAATGATGACGCCGGCCCCCACCAGGGCGGCCGCGCCGATCAGGCAGTAATCACCGATGCAGGCTTCATGGAGCAGGGTGGCGTTCATGCCGATGAGCACATAATTGCCGATGGACCGGCAGTTGAGCACGGCCCCGTGTCCGATGACCACCCGGTCCCCGATGAACACATCCCCGTCTCTGCCGTTGGGTGCACCGGCATGGATCACGCAGTTGTCCTCCACAATGGTCTTTTGTCCGATGGTGATTTTTCCCAGATCCGCCCGGATCACGGCGCCGGGCCACACGCTGGATTCTTCACCGATTTCGATATCTCCGATCAGCACCGCTGTGTCATCCACATAAGCGGACTGAGCGATGCGGGGGGTTTTGCCTTTAAAAGCGCGTATCATGTTTTTTCTCCTTGTTCAAAACGATTTGTCCACGGTTTTGTTCCCGCACCAGGGCGGCGTAATCCTCCGGGGTATCCACATCCCTGACAATACCCGGATCATCCACCGCCAGACAGTGCATACGATGCCTGAATTCCTTGAACAGGACCCGGGCACCGGCATCTCCAGCCGGTTGTGTGAGCCGGTCAAACAACGGGGATGCCACCAGTACGGGGTTGCCCCGCTGCCCTTTGAAACAGGGGGCCAGAATCCAGTGATCCGAGGTCTGGAATGCAGATACCAGGTGATGGAGGGTCTGAACCGTGACCAGGGGCTGGTCCCCCAGCAGAAACAGGGCCCCGTCCATGTCCGCCGGCAGGGCCTTGAGACCGGCGGCCACGGAAAAAGACTGGCCTTTATGCCAGCCCGGATTATCGATCACCTGAATGCTGGTCCTGTCTGGGCGTGCCTTTTCCCGGCGGGGCAGGTTCAGGGCATGGCGAACCTGTCCGGCTTTAAATCCCAGAACCAGAACGACACAATCAAGCCCGGCACTTTGGACAGTGTCCATCACATGGCCCAGCAGGGTGGTGCGGCCAAAGGGCAGCAGCTGTTTGGCTTTTCCCATGCGGGACCCGCATCCGGCCGCCAGAATGATGCCGGCGACTTT
>JAABTO010000404.1 GCA_011389835.1 Desulfotignum sp.
CGGCAACCACTGCCAGAAGAATCAAAATTCCCAGTCCGGACAAGATCAGAAGAATTGTTTTTTTCATGGGGATTTTCCTTTCAAAGATGGTACAAGATCAGGACATGGCCGCCACAGGAATTCACGACACACTTCCCGTTCACAACCGACTGTCTCAGATATACAGGATCACGAACTGAAATTCAATGATTTCGAATGGACCCTCCTCTTTAGTAAGAACTTTGGGTTTATTTTTCAGCCCGGAATCCGTATAAGATGACTCAGAGATGAAAACATACGCTCACCAGCAGGTGAAGAAAAGGAATGGTCATGACGTACAAGGTATTTGTAGACGGCCGGGAAGGCACCACCGGATTGCAGATCATCGATCATCTGTCCGCCAGAAAGGAGATCGAGTTGATGGACATCGATGCATCCCTTCGCAAAGACTCGCAGGAGAGACAACGATTGATCAACCAGTCTGATATCACGTTTCTGTGCCTTCCGGACGCCGCTTCAAGGGAAGCCGTATCCCTGGTCACCAACCCGGATACCTGTATCATTGATGCCAGCACCGCGTTTCGAACCCATCCAGACTGGGTCTATGGGCTGCCGGAACTGGCACCCGGCCAGCGGGATCTGTTGAGAAAAACCAGACGGATCGCCAATCCCGGATGCCATGCCACCGCCTTTCTACTGGGGGTTCGCCCATTGATCCGGACCGGTATCATGCCCCCGGATTATCCAGTCTGCTGTTATTCCATCACTGGCTACAGCGGGGGAGGCAAAAAACTCATTGCCGCGTATGAACAACAGCACACCCCGAAAATGGACAGCCCGCGCCATTATGCTCTGGGCCTGGTCCACAAGCACCTCCCGGAAATGAAGGTCAGAGCCGGCCTCACCATGGAACCCAATTTCACACCAGTGGTGGCTGATTTTTACAAAGGTCTGGCCGTCACCGTATTCATCCACCCGCACCTTCTGACCCGGAAGGTGACTGCCACAGATATCCAGCATGTGTTTGAAGACGTTTACAAGGATGAACCTTTTGTGCGGGTGTTTCCATTTGAGGAACAAACCAGTCTGGATCAGGGATTTTTTGATATCCAGGCGTGCAACAACACCAACCGGGCCGACCTGTTTGTTTGCGGCAATCAGGAGCGAATGGCGGTCATCACCCGCATCGACAACCTGGGAAAAGGGGCTTCCGGTGCCGCAGTCCAGTGCATGAACATTCACCTGGGGATCGATGAGACAACCGGACTGGCATAATGTTTTTTTCACTTCCATCCTGCCCATGCACACAAAAAAAGGGCGGTCTGTTTCAAACCACCTGAAATTAATATAAGGCGGAGATGAATGATTGCAACAGGTCGAAAAAAAACCGCCGGCAAAAAAGAAGCGGGATTCGGGACATAACTTCTGGATTTCTGTGCGCCATTAACGTATAACCCAAAAGCATGAAACCGGATACCACAACCATCACAAAGCAGCCGGTTTTTTTATTTTTATAATGTTCGTATATTTTTATCAGGAGACATCATGAGCGGTAACGGCAGCGGCCCCATCAACATCGATTTTCAGGTAGACAAGAAAAACCTTTTTCGGGAAGAAACCATCACGGATTTGAGAATCGCCAGCATTCAGAAACTGACCCCCATCCATCCGGACGGGTCAGAAGATCCTTCCCGAGAAACTTTTTATGTGGGAAATACTCAGCTGGGCACCCCCCACGGTCCGGTCCCGATCCAGGCCAAACTGGAAGGTGCCACACTGGATCAGGCCATGGATGCGTTTCCGCAGGCCATGGAGGCGGAGACTCAAAAAGTGGTCGAGCAGTTCAAAAAAATGGAAGCGGAACAAAAAAAATCCGGTGATTCAAGAATCATCATTCCCGGTGTTCAATAACAGCCCTGCCCTGTCAAGCATAACCACTCATGAATCATGCCGTCAAGCAGATCAGTTCTTTCATGTTAAAGACGGCTAAAAAGATGCCGGCTTCCGGAAAGGGGAATCCGGAAGCCGGCTTGCGTCTGGCC
>JAABTO010000152.1 GCA_011389835.1 Desulfotignum sp.
AGTGTTTTTCACCTGCCTGATCCCGTTTCTGGCAGGGGTCTGTGCGGCTGAAGTGTGGAAGGCCCCGGACCAGGAGCAGGCCAGGGAACGGGCAAAAGAAACGGTCCCGTTTGTGAAGGAATATCAGGATGACTGCCGGATCAGCCGGCGCATCTGCCTGATGGATGCAGGGATTTCCCTGGATGATGTATCACATGTCTATTTCCTGCTGGACAGTCCCATCATCAAGCAAAGAGAAGACCATTACGAACCGGTGCGGTTTGCCCATAAGCGCCATGCCGCCCTGGTCAATGACTGCAGCAAATGCCATCATTTCCGGCCCAAAGATGAGAATGCCCTGGAAACCACAAGATGTTCCGCCTGTCATCAGGACAGTTTCAACCCGGCATATCCCGAGCGCATCGGGCTCAAGGCCGCCTATCACCAGCAGTGCATCGAGTGTCACCAGCAGGAAGCCAAAGGACCGGTGGACTGCACAGGGTGTCACCTTCAGCATGTGCCGGATCACAAGGAGCTGGTGAAACTGCCGGACAACCCGGATCCCATCCAGGTCACCAAAGCCTGTCTGGAATGCCATGACACCCAGGGCGAAGACATGCTCAAAACCGCTCACTGGCTGTGGAGAGGACCTTCCCCCTACACCACCGGGCATCGAAAGGACATCCTGCACGGCAAGGGCACGACAGCCCTGAACAATTTCTGAATCAGCCCAATCAGCAACGAGGCTCGTTGCACAAGCTGTCATGCCGGATATGGATGGAAAGACGCGTCATTTGACTTTACCGATAAAACCAGAATCGACTGCCTGGTGTGTCATGATACCACCGGGACTTACAAAAAGGATCCGCCCGGTGCGGGTATGCCCAAAAAGGATGTGGACCTGAAACTGGTGGCACAGAATGTGGGGCATTCCTCCCGGGCCACCTGCGGGGCCTGCCATTTCAACGGCGGGGGCGGGGATGCCATCAAGCATGCGGACATGTCCCGCCAGCTGCTCACCCCGGATAGAAACTGCGACATTCACATGGGCGGGTATGATTTTGCCTGTGCGGAATGTCACAAAACCCGGAACCACAAAATAGCCGGTAAAAGTTCGTCGGTGCCTGTGGCCGAAGGGGTGGTGGCCTGTGAAAGCTGCCATTCTCAAACCCCGCATTACAGCGGCAATCTGCTGGACCATCACCTGAATGCGCACGCCAAAACCCTGGCCTGCAATGTCTGCCATGCACCGGTGTTTGCCAAGTGCAAACCCACCAAGACCTGGTGGGACTGGTCCCAGGCCGGGGATAAGGACCGGGAAGTGAAAAAGGACAAGTACGGCCAGCCCGACTATAACTGGAAAAAAGGGGAATTCAAGTGGGTGGAATCCGGGGTGCCGGATTATACCTGGTACGCCGGGTATATGGACCGGGTGCTCATGGGAGACAAAGTGGATCTGGATGCAGACGTCATCACACTGACCGATCCCGTGGGATCCATCAATGATCCGGGTTCCAAGATCACCGCCTTCAAGATCATGAAGGGTATTCAGGCGATCGATGCGGATCATGCCCATGTGCTGGTGCCCCAGCTGTTTCCCAAGGACAAGAACGATCCCAATGCCTACTGGAAAAACCTGGACTGGGAAAAAGCGTTCCAGGCGGGGATGAAAGAGGTGGGTCTGCCCTATAGCGGCACGTATGAATGGAAGGAAACCTGGATGTACTGGCGGATCAACCATGAAGTCATGCCCGCGGACATGGCGTTGTCCTGTGTCCAGTGCCATGAAAGCCTCAAAGGCGACCAGACCTGTAACCGGTGCCACCAGGACAACCGGGAGATCGATTTCAAGGCCCTCGCCCACAAGGGAACCGATTTTTCCTATATGAAATCAAAAGGACGGGATGTGAATCATTTGATCGACAAAACCGATTATATCAATTTCAAGGCCCTGGGGTACGAAGGCGATCCCATTATCCACGGCGGACGGTTCAAACAGCTGCCCATGGGATACAGGCGCCAGGCACAATCAGAGTACCCGAGTAAAGAGTAGCATGAAAAATATCCGGTCAGGGGATGCCGTCGCGTTCCCTGACCCGGATTTTATGCGAGATCAATCGTCAACAATGCGGTAGAGTTCTGACGATTCGTCCGGATCCCGCATGATATGAAGAGACAGAATCCGGCTTTCGTAATTTTCAATCCGGTTTTTGAGCGCTTCCTTGGCCTGTCGGAATTTGGCACTCTGAAGGCCTGAAATCAACGATTCCATATCTTTGACCTGTCCTTCGCAAATGGTTCTGGGCCCGTCTCCGATGAGAACTTCCCATTCTTCAACAACATGGATCCCGATCTCTTCGAGAACCGGGTAATATTCTGATTTGACAAATTGCCGGTATTTTTTGAAATCATCTTTTTCCCGGGTGATGATATCCCATACCTGGTTGAATTTGACCATTTTTTCGTCGATATCCATAGAATATCCCCGCTCTTTTTTCAAGGGAACCAGGACCTTGGTTTTGTAATGCTTGATATAATTGAGCAGGTCGGATTTCAGCCGACGGTATTCAGCGCTTTTCAGGGCCATTTCCAGTTGATCCAGATCATTGCTGACCGTTTCCACGATTACCTCACTGTAAGATCCTACCAGCACGGACCACCCGGCCACCGTGTGTATCCCCAGGTCATTGATACCGGGAATGAACTTAGTGACGATGAATTCGGCGTATTCGTCAATCTTTGAAGGGATGGTTGCCCAGTAGTGTATCAGTTTGACGGTCATTGGTGCCCTCCAGTCAGATGTTGTTAGATATCTTCAGTTGATGAATTAGAATACGCCCTTTCATTTGTCAACCCAAATCCCCGGAGAATGCAAAAAAGCACGGGACAAATCGTTTCTCACCGCACAATATCAACATCCGGCCCAAGGTTTTTGTTGATGAAGCCGGTTTTTCATGATAAGACCTTTCAAAAATAAAAAAGGATCATTGTCCTGTATATCGGAAAGAGTCTGCAATTGGTTTGGCGTTTACCTGAAGCCGCCGGCATTGGCTGGCCGAGGAGGAAATACCGACAGAAATGGACACTTGTACGAAATTTTCAGAGACATCCATATTTTATCGCTTTTTGACGATAAGGGAGAAATAGAGGCCATGCCGCCTGTATTCACTTTTTTTGTCATGATGCTCTTCTGGACGGCTTTGTCCGGAAAATTCGATCTGTTTCACCTGGGCATGGGGGTGATATCCAGCGGTCTGGTGGCCTGGCTGTCCCATGATCTTTTGTTTGAGGGCCACACCAAGAAACTGGGTGCCACTTTCAAAGAAATCGCCTGTTTTCTCCGATACCTGTTGTGGCTTTTCGGGCAGATCGTGCTGGCCAACTTCCACATCGCGGGGCTGTCCCTGTCATTGTATCCTAAAAAAAAGCTGGACCCCCATATCATCAAGTTCAAGACTTCCCTGAAAACCGATTTTGCCCGGTTCGTTCTGGCCAATTCCATCACCCTGACCCCGGGCACGGTGAGTGTCAGAATCGAAGAGGATATCTTTTATGTTCATGCCCTCACCCGCCGTTCCGCAGGTGATCTGGCCGGTGACGGTCCCGGAGAAATGGAACGCTGGGTGGCCTGGGTGTTTGAAGGCGGGTCCCGATGAATCTGGAACCTTTTTTTATCGTCATGGTGGTGGCTATTCTGTTTCTGATGCTGTGTAACCTGTATCGGGTGGTGGCCGGTCCCACGGTCATCGACCGGATGCTCGGGGTGAATGTCATCGGGATCAAGACCACGGTCCTGATTGTACTCATCGGGATTATTGACGGCCGGGTGGAGATGTTCATCGATATCACCCTGGCATATGCACTGCTCAATTTCATCACCACCCTGGCTGCGGCAAGGTTTTACCAGCGGATCTCCCATCCGGCCCCGTCCGAACCCGAGGAATCGCTGGTGGCCCCCTCCGCCGGTCCCGAGGTGGAAGAGGTGGATGCTCCTGCAAAGGCATCTGATTCAAGCCGAAAGGAAACTCCATGATAACCGATATTCTGGTCATAATTGCGATGCTCTCCGGGTTGCTGTTTTTTGTGGCAACCACCGTGGGGATCATCCGGTTCCCTGATTTCTACTCCCGTGTCCATGCCGCGGGCAAAGGAGATACCCTTTCCACCACCCTGTTTCTGGGGGGGGCGATCCTGTTCATTATGCGGGATTTCAGCGGAGAAAACCTGCTCACCGCAGGCAAGCTGCTGCTCATCGTTTTTTACATCTTCATTGCCAGCCCCACCGCCACCCACGCCATCATCGATGCCGGCTACGAGTTTCGGGTGCCTTACTGGACAAGGTCGTCTGGCAAAAAAGGCACGGAAGGGGATGAGGAAAATGAAGAAAACATGGATGACGGGTTCTACCCGGACGACCTGAAAGGATAGGAAGACATATGACCTGGGATACCAGCCTGCTGTGGCAGTTCGATATCCTGATCCTGTTGATGATGGTGATCTGTGCGGTCACAGCCCTGGCCCTGGAGGGATTGCTCAGCAGCGCCATAGTGACCGGGGCTTACAGTTTTCTGATCTGTTTGATGTGGACCCACATGAGGGCGGTGGATGTCGCGTTCACCGAAGCAGCGGTGGGGGCGGCCATCAGTACCGTGCTCTTTCTGGGCACAGCCCAGTATGTCAACCGGTGGATCAAGAAGGACCGGCCCAGAGAGCAGGGCATCAAACAGATCACTTTGGTGATCGCAGTGATCTGTGCCGTGATGATGCTTAACGCGACCCGTGACCTGCCGGAATGGGCAGATCCCGCCTCTCCTGCCAGCACCCATCTGTCCCCCCGATATATTGAACAGGCATACTTTGAAACCGCCACCCCCAACGTGGTGACGGCTGTGCTGGCGGATTACCGGAGTTATGACACCATGTTCGAGGCCGTGGTGGTGTTTGCCGCGGCCCTGGTGGTGATGGTGGTGCTGCGCCGTACTTCCCATAAACACCGAATGGCACTGCACCTGCGGCCCAAACGGGCGGGCCGTGACACGGTGCTGCGGGGGGCTGCCCAGTCCATCATTCCGGTGATGCAGATTTTTGCGCTGTATGTGCTGTTTCATGGCCATTACAGCCCGGGCGGGGGATTTCAGGGCGGGGTGATTTTCGGTGCCAGCTTCATTCTGCTGGCCCTGTGTTACAACCTGAAGTTCTCCATGAACCGGTTCCGGGAGCATGCGGTGCTGTGGTGCTGCGCCGGCGGGGTGCTGCTCTATGCCGGCATCGGTGCCGCATGTCTGGCCATGGGATGGAATTTTCTGGGATATGGGGCCCTGGCAGGCGTTCTCGGGGTGTCCGATGTGATGGCCCGTTCTCATGGGATCCTGGCCGTGGAAATCGGGGTGGGCATTACCGTGATGGCGGTGATGGTATCCCTGTATAATGATCTCGCCTCGGGCGGTGACCTGGAAGAAGGGTTATAGCGCCATGGATGAACTGTTTTATTTTATCATCGCCAAATACAACTACTGGGCTGCCCTGGTGCTTCTCTTTATCGGACTGTTCGGCATGATCGTCAAAAACAACCTGATGAAAAAGATTATCGGAATGGTGATATTTCAAACTGCGATTCTGCTGTTTATCGTGTCCATCGGGGTCAAGCGGGGAGCCACGGTGCCGATTTTACAGTTTTCACCGGACAAGCAGCCCCTGCTGGATGCCACCGCCTATGCCAACCCGCTGCCCCATGTGCTGATTCTTACGGCCATCGTGGTGGGGGTGGCTGTGCTGGGGGTGGCCCTGGCCCTGCTGCAGAAGATTCAGCGGGTCCACGGAACCATCGAGGAGGATGAGATCCTGGAAGATATGCGCAAATGATGGATCAGACCCCTGCCATCATGATATTGGTGCCGGTGTTTGCCTCCCTGGCCCTGACCCTGATCGGCCCGCTTGGCCACCGGGCCGCTTACGGCCTGCTGATCATCTCCATTGCCGGGTCTCTGGCAGCGGCCCTGGCCACCATGGTGCAGGTGGTGCAGACAGGACAGGCCGTTCACTACCGCATGGGGGACTGGATCCCGCCCATGGGCATCGAGCTGGTGATCGACCACCTGAGTGCCGGGGTCCTGGTGCTGATCAGTGCCTGCGCCCTGCTCACCGCCATTTATTCCATGCATACCGCCCGGCAGGACAATCCGGACCGGCTCAACCACTATTATGCCCTGTTTGCCCTGCTGGTGGCCGGTCTTCTGGGAATGACGGCCACCGGGGATGTGTTCAACCTGTACGTGCTGCTGGAAATTTCCGCACTGTCCAGTTACGGCCTCCTGGCCCGGGGCAAGGGAAAGGCGTATTACGCCACCTTCCGGTACCTGATGATGGGCACCATCGGCGCCAGCTTCTATCTGCTGGGGGTGGGATATATCTACATCATGACCGGCTCTCTGAACATGGCCGACCTGGCCGAGATCCTGAGCCGGCCGGAACTTGAGGCATCGGTCAGCGTCCGGATCGGTTTTTCCCTGATCATTCTCGGGGTCTGGATCAAAATGGCGCTGTTTCCCCTCCATGCCTGGCTGCCCAATGCCTACAGCCGGGCCGGGACCACCACGGCCTGTCTCATCGCCCCGCTCATGACCAAGGTCAGTGTGTATGTGATGCTCCGGATCATGTTCACGGTGTTTTCAGCTGACTATATTTTCCAGCAGATCGCCTGGAGCCGCCTGGTGATATATCTGGCATCCGCCGCTGCGGTGCTGGGAATGATCACGGCCCTGTCCCAGCGGGACCTGCGCAAGATGCTGACCTACATCATCGTGGCGGAGATCGGATATCTCACGGGCGGGGCCTGGCTGGCCAACACCGCCGGCTACACCGGTGCCGTGTATCATATTCTGGCGGACGGCCTGATGACCTTGTGCCTGTTCATGGCGGTGGGGGCCATCATCTACCGGACCGGTGAAAGTACGGCTGCCGCCATGCAGGGGCTTTTTCAGCGGATGCCGGTAACAGCCGGAGTTTTGCTGGTCGCTGCCGCATCGGTTGTGGGCGTTCCCCCCACCTGCGGGTTTTTTTCCAAATGGTATCTGCTCCAGGGCGCGGTGAAGGCCGGGGAATGGGTGTTTGTGGCAGCCCTGATCATTGCCGGCCTGCTGGCGGCAATACTGTTTTTCCGGCTGCTGGAGAGAGCGTTTTTCGGACGCCTGGAGGATGCAGTGACCGAAAACGGCAGCGAAAAGTCCCAAGAAGTGCCCCGGAAAATCCGTTTGGAAGAAGCACCCCTGACCATGCTGCTGCCCCTGGTGATTACCGGGGCGGCCCTGTTCGGTCTGGGGATATACACCAACGAAGTGGTCCAGTACCTGATCCGCTGGTCCATGCCGGCCGGTATTTAGAAAGGAGCCATCAGACAGGTCATGTTTTCAGCCGCCTTTTATCAGACCGCCCCGGTGATCGCTTTGTGCGCGTCTTTAGGGGCTGTGCCCCTGATTGCGCTGAGCCGCCGGCACCCCAACCTGAGGGAGTTCTGGACCTTTGCGGCGGCGGCTGTAAAGTTCAGCATGGTGCTGCTGCTGGCCGGCTGGATTCTGGCCGGCAATGTGGTGGAGGTGACTCTGATCCAGGTGCTGCCGCAACTGGCCATCCGGTTCAAGGTGGATGCGTTCGGCATCGTATTTGCGCTGGTGTCCTCTTTCTTGTGGATTGTGGCGGCCGCCTATACCATCGGGTATATGCGGGGGCTGTCTGAACATGCCCAGACCCGGTTTTTCATCTGCTTTGCCCTGGCCCTGTGTGCAGCCATCGGGGTGGCGTTTTCCGGCAACCTGCTGACCCTGTATCTGTTCTATGAGATGCTCTCGCTTTCCACCTATCCGCTGGTGGCCCACCACCAGGACAAAGAAGGCAGGGGCGGTGCCCGCAAATACCTGACCTTTCTGCTGGGGGGGTCCGTGGGACTGGTCCTGCCGGCCATGATCATTTTGTTTACCCTGGGGGGAAACCTGACCTTTGCCGACAATATCCATACCGGCATCATCCCTGCCGGCACCGGGGATACCCTGGTGACCTGCCTGTTTTTTGCCTGCCTGTTCGGGTTTGCCAAAAACGGGGTGATGCCCATGCATGCCTGGCTGCCAGGTGCCATGGTGGCCCCGACCCCGGTGTCGGCCCTGCTGCATGCCGTGGCCGTGGTCAAGGTGGGGGTGTTCTGCACCACCCGGGTCATGCTGTACGTGTTCGGCATCGATCTGATGGATGCCCTCAATCTCGGCATTGTGACGGCATATATTGTGTCCTTCACCATCGTGACCGCGTCCATCATCGCCATGACCAGAGACAACCTCAAGTCCCGGCTGGCCTATTCCACCATCAGCCAGCTGTCCTATATCATTCTGGGGGTGGCACTGCTCACACCGGCGGCAGTCCAGGGCGGGATCATCCATATTGCCAACCACGCCTTTGCCAAAATCACCCTGTTTTTCTGTGCCGGGGCCATCTATGTGGCCACCCGCAAGAAAAACATCTCCGAGATGGGGGGGCTGGGCCGGGTGATGCCCTTTACCTTCGGGGCCTTTGCCCTGGCCTCGCTGTCCATGATCGGGGCCCCGCCGGTGGGGGGATTCATCACCAAATGGTATCTGTTC
>JAABTO010000153.1 GCA_011389835.1 Desulfotignum sp.
GCCAAGGCGGTGCTGCTGGCCGCCTGCCTTCGAAGCCGGGGGATACCGGCCCGGCTGGGGTTTGCAGATGTGAAAAACCATTTGAACACCGAGCGGCTCAAGGCGTTGATGGAAACCGACCTGTTCGTGTGGCACGGATTCACAGAGATCTATCTGGACGGCAAATGGGTCAAGGCCACCCCGGCATTCAACTTGAGCCTGTGCGAGGCGTTCAATGTCAAGCCCCTGGAATTTGACGGGACGTGCGACTCGATTTTTCACCCCTTTGACAATCTGGGCAACCGGCACATGGAGTATGTGACCGAACACGGCAGTTTTGAAGACCTGCCCTGGGACCGGGCCCTGGCCGCCATGAAACAGGCGTATCCCCGGTATTTTGAAACCTGTGAACAAAAAACCGGGGATTTCCGGGCCGAGGCGGCCCGGGAAAACACCTGATGTCTGAGTTTTAGCGGGCCCGGATTTTTTCAGATACGGTTCTGGTGAGTTCCAGGACCCGGGTGGCGGATGCCGGGTCCAGGGAACCGGTGCCGCAGCTGGGGGTCACAAAGGACTGGGCCATGACGGTTTCTTCGGGGATGCCCAGTTTCGTCACCTGCCGCATCTGGCCGGCCAGTTTTTCGGTCAGCCCGTCACTGGTCTGTTGAGCGATCAGATCGGCATCGCCGGTGGGCACAATCCCCCAGGCCAGGATGCTGCCGCGGTCTAAAAATTTTTTGATCGCTTTGGGATACAGAATAAATTTGTCAAAATAGGAAAACGCGTCAAAAGAGATGATGTCGATGGATGTGTCCAGCAGCAGGTCCCACTCGGTGTTGGCGCACACATGAACCCCGGCCAGGCCGTTTTCCGCATGGATCTCCTGAACGATTTCATCGATACAGGCCTGGACGTCAGCCCGGGTGATGGTGATGTAGGCGGAGGTGCCGAATCCGGCCAACGCCGGTTCATCCAGAAAAACAATGGGGGTGGCGCCCCGTCTGGCAAACTCCTTTGCCTGCCATCTGGCATTCATGGCCAGGCGCTTCACTGCTGCATCCCGCAACTGGTCATTGTAGAAAATATCCCGCTCCCTTTCATCCTTGACCGCGGTGCAGAAGGTGATGGGCCCGGTGACCTGGCCTTTGAGCGCGGCAAACCGGCCGGGGTCTTTGTCCACCCGTTCAAGAAAATGTGAAAAACCCTTGCCGGTCAAAGGGGTGAACGCGAACCGGGATGCCTGAAAATCCGCGTCCGGCTCGGACAGGGAAAGATAATCCTCAAAAAATTGAACAAATTGCTCGTCAAACGCCGGGTCTTTGGTGTCGATAAACAAGGTGCCCTCTTTTTCAGCCACGCCCGGAAGCCCATCCATGAACTGACGGATCATTCCTTCTTCCCTGAACTTTGGCAGCTGCACCCACAAAGGGATCTCCGGGGTGTGCGCAAACACCAGGTCCAGGGCCCGGGCATGGTCCTCCAGGGGCAGGCTGCCGATGAGAAGGGGACGCGCGTTCGGGGTGAATCCAGACATAAGTCAGCTCCTTAGATATAAATATATGTTCATTCGTTGTTATGTTGTCTGGACATATATATCATGCCAAGCCCCAAAATGACATGAATTTTTTATTCCGTGCCGGTATCGGTCTGCCGGACCGCCAGGACCGGGCAGTCCGACCGGCTGATCACCCGGTCGGTGGTGGACCCCACCAGAAATTTTTCCAGCAGGCTGTGACCCCGGACCCCTAAAACGATCAGGCCCACCTGATTTTTTTTGGCAAATGACAGCAGTTCCTGGTAAGGCTCTCCTTCCAGGACCGCGGTGACAGGGGTGCACCAGTGCCGGCTTTCTTCGGGCACCATCCGTTCCAGCTGCCGTTCCAGCCGTTTTTTCAATGCGTCTTTGCGCTGTACGTCCGGCTCGTTGGCATGCTTGGTCAGTCCCAGGTAATCGGTCCGGTTCCAGCCCAGGTAATCCCCTTCCTGCACCTTGATATAATCGGCACTGGAAAATTCCACATGTTCCGTGGGCCGGATCACATGGGCCAGAAACAGCTCGGTTTCAAATTCCTGGGCCAGGCTCAGGCCGTACTGAAACGCCAGACCGGAGTCCGGGGAAAAATCGCATCCCACCAGGATTTTGTTCAACAGGGTTTTTCTGTCTCCGGGCAGAACGTCGGGCTCCGCATCCCCGTGGAGCACCATCACGGGACAGGTCAGGATCTTTACCAGTCGTTCCGTGACCGACCCCACCAGAAACCGTTTAACGCCCGATCCCCCGTGGGTGGCGGCCACCACCATGCCCACGCCGGTCTCTTCTGCGATCCGGGCCAGTTCATCTGCCGGATGTCCCGTGGATACCAGGGTGTCACAATCCATATCCAGGGTTTTTGCGATCTCTTCCAGCCGGGATGCCGCATCCTGCCGCCGTTCCGCCTCGATTTTTTCAGACGCGATATAGGCCTGTCCGGCAGAGGACATCAGCACCATGTTGGAGACCACATGGCACAAGGTGAGTTGCGCGCCGTACTCTTTTGCCAGGGCCTGGCCATAGGACAGGGTCAGGTTGGTGAACTCGCTGAAATCAACGGCACACATGATCTTCTGCGGTATGATTCTCATGACGACTCCTTGTTATTGCTGTTGCATGTTTTTCATCATTTCCTGAACCTGTTTCATCATATTTTCCATCTGTTCTCCCGTGGGCATCTGCCCTTCGGAGAACTGACTCATATCCGGCATTCCCATGGCCTGTTCCATGGTGTCGGCCTGTGTATAACCCTCAGGGATTTCAAACAGATGGGCCGGCTGTTTGCCGGTTTCGATATTTTTGACCACGCTGACAACACTGCCCACCGGGGCCGGCATCAGGGTTTCGGTTTTCAAAGGATATTGCAGCTTTCTGGAAAGCCAGATTTTCATGGGCGCGGTTTCTCCGGTCTCTTCATCCACTTCAATGGTGCCTTCATAAATATCGCAGTCAAATCCCTCAAGGGATTCGGTTCCGGTCTTTTTGAGATCATTTTCCGTTGCCCACGCTTTAAAATCAGTGATCCCGGCCATGGGATCATCCGTTTCAAGTTCTGTCACATTTGATACATGGTATTTTTTTGTGCCCGTAAAAAGCTGATACACGTCAGGGTACTTGACGATGTTGATCATTCCCATCATGTCGCTGCGGTTCAACTGAGTGTTTTTGAAATAGATCTTTCCGTTGACACTGCCGGTGTGCATGTCTGTGACGATATCGGCTGAAAATTCTTCGGCATGAACCATGGCGGTATGGGAAAACAACGATCCGCTGATAAACAGTGCGGCAACGAGCAGTGTGAGAACGGTTTTGTTGAACATGGGGATCTCCTTGGGTAAAAGGTTATTGATGATTTTGAATTATACTGTTTTTTCATCCGGCGGCAAAGGATTATGTGCTAGCGATCGGTTTCAAATGCTTTATAGGTATACGGGACCTGAACAAACTCGGCCAGGGTGGACAGCCGGTTCAATGAAAATTTGTTCAGTATCCGGGAAAGGTTTATACCGATACCTGCATAAAGGGTCCGCTTGGGCGTGCCTTTGGATGAAAATCCCCGGGCGTAATATCCCACGTGCAGTTCCAGGTATTTGAGCAGCGGGTGGGTGACCTGGTCAAACCCGTCCAGCTTGAGCGCCACCAGAAATTTCTGGCGTTCATAATCGGTGAAAACATCGGCCGTATCAAAACGGGGCCGGTACTCGATTCTGAAGTCAATTTTTTTATCCAGTTCCGGCCGGGTTCCAATGAGATAGGCTGTGGCACATCCCAGAGCGTTCATGACAAAATCTTCATAGGAAAACCCATAGTCGGAAAAGGAATCTCCCAGTTCCATCCAGTTCATGATGGTAAAAGAGGACAACGCCCCCAGCTTGAGTCCCTGTTTTTGAGAATACCCCCAGGTTTCAAATGTATGCCCGAGAAAATGAGACAGGGCATAGCTGGCGTAGAAATGCCCCAGTTTGTCGGCACCGCCCTCTTTGGTGTGGCCGGCAAACCAGCCTTCATTTTTAGCGGACGGTGCGGTGGAAAAATAATCCCAGTTGACAATCCCCCAGCCGGTGATGACAGCCAGGCCGGCAGCATTAACATACAGCAGCTTTTTTTCTTTGGGAGTGTCTGACCAGTTGAATCCTGATGCAGTGCTTGGAAAAAGCATCAGACAGATGATGAGCAGATATCGCATGTCATTCCTCCGGATCATGATTTTTTGTAAACAGGTGGTTGGTTCGGGCGGCAAAGCGTCCGCTGCATCCGGTCATGACGGCGTGCTTGGTTGTATAGGGGTATTCCCGGCAGACCTCGGGCTTGATCTCGTGAATCGTGCACATAAACCGGTCTGCATGATCCGGGCAGGGGGCAAGCCAGGGACAGGTTTGGGGGATTTCTCCGGTGTCCGGATCCACCCAGATCCGGTAAGCTGGACCCGAGGCGCTCGGCCCCGCGTTCCGTTGTTGGACCCAGGCCAGGATGTCGGTTCGCCCCCTGTTCCGCCAGCGCCGGATATCGGATTCTTCACACCCGGTTTCGTAATCCAGCGTGCGGCAGCATTGTCCGCACTGGCAGCAGATGAAGCTGTCCATCTGGGATCGGATCCAGATGCCTGAAATGGTGCCGGCCCTGTCATATCCGGCAACGGTCCGTGTCTGAAACACCTGCCGGCAGATATCGGCCAGGGTATTCAGGTTTGGGGGATCGGTTTCCAGGACATGAATCAGGTAAAACCCCAGCTGGTGATTTTCCACCCGGTCAAATGTGTTTTTCCGAAATACGGACACCCCGCTCCATGTTTCGTCCGGGGAGGCGATCCGGCATTGCGTGCCCAGAATCAGGGGGGCGAGACCTCTGAAAAGATCCGGCTGCGGACCGTAGGTCTGAAAATCCAGGGCAACGGCATCCACCGCCTGGGCCGGGGTCAGAAAAATCCAGTGCGGATCCCCGGCCGCCGAAGTCTGTTCTGGATGGTGTTTCAGAAAGTGTTTCCGGGTCATGGCTTCTCCTTTGAAGATTGCCTGAACCTGTCAAAAAACCGTATCGTTTTTAAATAAGCTTGGCAAGGGGGAACCATCAAATAATTTTGATGGCCGGCATGCAGAAATAAAAATTATTTGATCTGCCCGGCACAAAAAAGGTATGAAGGGCCGGACAATAGGTCGATATGCTGCAACATCCAGGGTACTGGTATGATCGTTGCAGAACAATTCGGCCTGTATACTGGAATTGTCTGATCACAACCTGTCAGGAGGCATGTCATGGAAAAGCGAATGAAACTGGGACTTCATACCTATACCCTTCATCTGTGGGGCCTGGGCCAGAACTGGGGCATCCAGGCCGATCCCCGGCCCAAGGAGATCGATCTGTTACAGCTCATGGACCTGGCCGTGGAATGGGGCCTGGACGGGCTGCACATCACCGGCTGCGATCTGGAGACAAAAGACGATGCGCGCCTGGCAGCAGTAAAAAAAGCGGCCCAGGATCACGGCCTGTACCTGGAGTACAATTTTTCCCGGGATGAGGAGTTTGACTCCCGGCTCACCGACACCCTGGAAAAGGGGATCGACATCACCCATAAGATCGGGGCCGATCTGGCAAAGCTCAGCCTGGATATCCGGCGGCCCCGGCCCCTGTACGGGTCCTGTTTTCACCCCCAGGTCATGCGCCAGCTGTGCGATGCCCATGACATGATCACGGCGGTGCTGCCCCTGCTGGAAAAAACCGGGATCCGGCTGGCCGTGGAAAACCATACCGAAACCTTTGCCGATGAGATCCTCTGGGTGATCCGACAGGTCAACCATCCCCTGGTGGGGGCGTGTGTGGACACGGTCAACTCCATGGGCGTGCTGGAAAACCCGGAATATGCCGTGAAAAAACTGGCCCCTTATGCGTTCTGCAATCATTTTTGCGACCACAAGCTGACAAGGGACCAGTTCGGCATCCGGTTCCACGGAGTGGCCTTAGGGGACGGAGACATCGATTGTTTCAAAACCCTGCAGATCATCTGCGACCAGTCGCCCACGGACCGTATCACGTTTGAAATCGAGTGGGACATGGGGGATGATTCTCTGGAAGTGGCCAGGGAAAAAGAAATGGCGGCCTGCAAACGAAGCATCCAGTATGCCAGGGAGGTATTGAAAATCGGCCGGCCCGTGTGAAGGGTTTGACGGATAACACGGGACCTGTTATGAGAAGGCAGCTTCTGTTTTTAACTCAGAAATTGGGGATGCCATGGAAACCAATGGGCCGGTGCCGGATCATTTTAGCCGAGCGCTTTTGGCCGGTTAAGCGGACCGGACGAATCTGTATGACCGGTTCATCATTCTTGAAGCCTTGAAAAAGCCCTGTGTCCGGCACGACCTCCGCCGGGCACAGGGCTTTTTATCTGCGTTAATATTTGAATTTTTCCCTGAAATAGGCCGGCAGTTCGGCAATTTTCATGCGGATCTGGTCCATGGTGTCCCGGTCCCGGATGGTGACGGCGTCATCTTCCAGGGAATCAAAGTCAAAGGTCACGCAATAGGGGGTGCCGGCTTCGTCGTGGCGGCGGTATCGTTTGCCGATGCTGCCCACCATGTCGAAATCGATGTTCAGCCCCAGTTCCCTTACCAGCAGGGTAAAGACCTTCCGGGCCTCATCCCCCAGTTTTTTCTGCAGGGGCAGGACCGCGATCTTGATGGGGGCCAGCTGATTGTGCAGGTGCAGCACCACCCGGGTGTCTCCGTCTTCCAGGGTCTGTTCCTCATATGCGTCGCACAGAAACACCAGGGCGGACCGCTGGACCCCCAGCGAGGGTTCGATCACATAAGGGACGAATTTTTCCTTGGTCACCTCGTCAAAATACTGCAAATCCTTGGCCGAGTGTTCCATGTGCTGTTTCAGGTCGTAATCGGTCCGGGAGGCGATGCCGCACAGCTCTCCCCAGCCGAACGGATACCGGTATTCAATATCTGACGTGGCATTGGAGTAGTGGGACAGCTCAGATGCATCATGGTCTCTGAGCCGCAGGTTATCCGGGGTGACGTTGAGTCCCTTGTACCAGTCCATGGAAAAGGTTTTCCAGAACTCATGCCATTCCATATCCGTGCCGGGTTTGCAGAAAAATTCAATCTCCATCTGCTCGAATTCCCGGGTCCGGAACACAAAGTTGCCCGGGGTGATCTCGTTTCTGAACGCCTTGCCGATCTGGGCGATGCCGAAGGGCACTTTCTTGCGGGAAGTGGTCAGCACGTTTTTGAAATTGACAAAAATACCCTGGGCCGTCTCCGGCCGCAGATAGATATCTTTACCTTCGCCTTCCACCACGCCCTGCTTGGTTTTGAACATCAGGTTGAAGGCTTTGGGCAACGTCCAGTCCAGGCCCCCGCAATACGGACAGGTGATGTTTTTGTCATTGATGAAATCCAGCATGTCCTGGGGCGGGGTTTTTTCACCGGCCCAGTTGGCCGGTGCCAGGTCGGACTGATTTTCAAACTGCCACCCCTCCACCAGTTTGTCAGCCCGTTCCCGGGATTTGCATTTTTTGCAATCCATCAAAGGATCGGCAAAACTGCCCACATGGCCGGATGCGACCCAAGTTTCCGGGTTCATGAGAATGGCGGCGTCCAGGCCCACCATATCGGTTCTTTCAATGACAAATTTTTTCCACCAGGCCTGTTTCAGGTTGTTGAGCAATTCCACACCCAACGGTCCAAAATCCCAGGCATTGGCAAGCCCCCCGTAGATCTCCGACCCCGGATATACAAATCCTCTGCGTTTGGACAGGGACACGATTTTGTCCATCAATGTGTCTTCTTTACTGTTTTTTCCCATGCATCTCTCCAGCTTCTGTTTGGAACCGCCGGGATCGTTTCCGGGCAGCTCATCAATGGTCAATTTAATTGGATTAAGTTGGTTTATGTAATATACTTTCACAATAATTGAAAGAGGAAGGGAAATTTTTTTGCGTGTTGATTTTGCCCCACAGACCTGATAAATTGCCAACCCTGCTGAAGTTACCATGAAACACGGCGGTCACAGCAACCCGCCTCAACAAAACTGGAGACCTTTTTCTTGAATGAACTGCTCTGGCCGGTCATGCTGGCCGTCAATTTTGGATTTATTCTTGTTTCGTACCGGCTGTTCGGAAAAACCGGGCTTTTTGCCTGGATACCCCTGGCCGCCATCGTGGCCAACATCCAGGTGATCAAGTTGGTGGAACTGTTCGGCATCACTGCCACCCTGGGCAACATTGTGTATGCCTCTTCCTTTCTGGTCACCGATATCCTGTCCGAGATGTACGGCAAAAAACAGGCCAGGAAAGCCGTGTTCATCGGGCTGTTTTCCCTGGTGGCCATGACCGTGCTCATGAACCTGGCCCTGTTTTTCATTCCGGCCCCGGATGATTTTGCCCAGGACAGCCTGGGGGTAATTTTCGGGTTCATGCCCCGGATTGCCGCGGCCAGTCTGCTGGCCTACCTGATTTCCCAGATGCATGATGTGTGGGCCTACGATTTCTGGCGCAAGCGGTTTCCAGGCCTGCGCCTGATCTGGCTGCGCAACAACGCCTCCACCATGGTCAGCCAGTTCATCGACTCCACGGTGTT